>USCW01000238.1 GCA_900553315.1 uncultured Eubacteriales bacterium | reverse complement strand
CGCGAGGGTGGCCGCACGGTTGGTTCCGGCGTTGTGGCGAAGGTTATCGAGTAATTGCATAACCTAAGGGCGTTGCTGCGAAAGCAGCAACGCCCTTTTTCAGGTTGAATAGGATGCTGTAATGTGTACGGAAACACGTGGCTGAAAAGATGATCGAAAAAAGGAGTTGTCCATGGCTTGAAAGCTCAAGTCAAGGACAACTCCTTTATCAAACCACGCGATTACTCTCTGCAGCTGAAGGGCAGCAGCTGGCGCACCTGAGAGGCTACATCGGCGAAAGCCTCGGGGGTCAGAGACTGCGCACCGTCGCAGAGGGCGTGCGGCGGATCGTTGTGAACCTCAATGATAAGACCGTCCGCACCTGCCACCGTGCTTGCAAGCGCCATGGGCTTGACCAGCTTTGCCACGCCGGTCGCATGGCTGGGGTCCACAATGATTGGCAAATGCGTCATTTGATGCAGTACCGGGATCGCGCTCAGGTCAAGGGTGTTCCGCGTTGCAGTTTCAAAGGTGCGGATGCCGCGTTCGCAGAGAATTATCTGCTCGTTGCCTCCCGCCATGATGTATTCCGCGCTCATCAGCAGCTCCTGCAAGGTGTTTGCAAGACCGCGCTTGAGCAGGATCGGCTTGTTCACCTTGCCGAGCTCCTTCAGCAGCTCGAAGTTCTGCATGTTCCGTGCACCTACCTGAATCACATCCACATCCTCAAACAGAGGCAGATGGGAGGCGTCCATGATTTCCGTGACAATGGGCAGCCCCGTGGCTTCCTTGGCCTTCAAGAGCAGCTTCAGGCCCTCCTCATGCAGGCCCTGAAACGCATAAGGCGAGGTACGGGGCTTGAATGCGCCGCCGCGCAGCAGCGTTGCGCCAGCCGCTTTCACCGCCTTAGCGACCGTTATCATTTGCGTTTCCGACTCCACCGAGCAGGGGCCGGCAATGATTTGGAAATGCCCGCCGCCGATCTTCACACCGTTCACATCAATGACCGTATCCTCCGGGTGGAACTTGCGGTTGGCCTTTTTGTAGGGCTCCTGAATGCGGCGCACAGCCTCGACCGCGTCCAGCGAAGCGATCAGCTCCGCATCGACCCGTGTGGTGTCGCCCACCAGCCCCATAATGGTGGAGTTTTCGCCCTTCGACATGTGAATGCGAAGTCCCATGCCCTCAAAATACTTTTGCAGTTTCCCGATCTGTTCTTCCTTCGTACCATCCTTCAAAATAACGATCATGGCTGTGTTCCTCCGTTCTACAATTTTCGGGGAAAAAGAAAGCGCCCCGCCGACAGGTGCCGACAGGGCGCTTCAAAAAGCACGCGGAATTACGCCCTGTCCAGCCGGTACAGTGCGTAATAATAGTAAGCCGCAAAACGATGCTGCGTCATGGCTCGCGTGCTCCCTTCCTCGTTTCTACAAAGCTTATGATACCACATGCCTGAAAAAATGCAAGAGGAATACGCGAAAAAAGCAGAATTTGTTAGCCGAACGAAGAAGCCGCGCCTTGCCTACGTCCTCCGCTTCATGCTATAATCAGCCCAAGAGAGGATGTGAAAACGATGATTACCAGCATTTGCATGAATCCTGCCTTTGATAAAACCGTGGAGGTGGATACGCTGACGCAGGGAGCGACCAATCGCATTCGTTCCGTCCGCATGGACATGGGCGGCAAGGGCATCAATGTTGCGGTGGTGGCGAAGCGTCTGGGCATGGATGCGCTCTGCATCGGCTGCATGGGCGAGGATGGCGCAGGACAGCTTACGGCGCTGATGAACCGCGAGGGTTTGCCGCATCGTTTTCTGACCGTACCGGGAGCTGTGCGCACCAACCTGAAGGTGTTCTCGCGGGAGAATCGTTTGGTCACGGAGCTGAACGAGCCCGGCGAGCGCCTTGATGCAGAGGACTTGGAGCGCTTCTTCGCGCTAGCGAGGGAGGAAGCGGCGCATTCGGATTACATGGTGCTGACAGGTTCGCTGCCGCCGGGATGTCCGCAGGGTACCTATCGTTCGCTGATACAGGCGCTTCCGGGCACGAAATGCGTGCTGGACACGGAAGGCGTGGAGCTTCGGCTGGGTACAGAGGCGCACCCGTTCCTCATCAAGCCGAACCTTGCCGAGCTGGAGCAGACGCTGGGGATGGAGCTGCGCACCCTGCGCTCCATTCGGGATGCAGCGTTGATCTTTCTGCACAAGGGCGTGGAGCATGTTGTGGTTTCCATGGGAGCCATGGGTGCGATGTATGTGGGGGCGGCGCTGACGCTGTACGCCCCGGCGGTGAAGGTTGAGGCACGCTCCACGGTCGGCGCGGGAGACGCGATGGTAGGCGGCCTCTTAATGGGGCTTCAGCAGGGGAATGATATGGTGCAGGCTTTCCGGTGCGGCGTGGCGGCAGGGGCAGCCAGCGTCATGACCGAGGGCACGCAGCTGATTCGCGCAGAGGATTTCGAAAAACTGCTTTCGCAGGTAAAGCTACAGGAAGTGTAAAATTGCTGTTCAGACGTTTTCGACCGGAGTTTACAGACGGTGTGATTGATTTGGTGCCCATTCGCCTTTTTCCGCCCGAGGAGGAGATGGGCTTTGGGGAAGTATACGATTATATCATTGCGCCCCATGGTCAGCGCAGGCAAGCAGGGCGGATCAGTCTGCGTTTAGGAGAGAGTCCCTGTGTGTATTATTTCGGACATATTGGGTATCATGTTGATCCGCCATGGCGCGGCCATCATTATGCGGCCCGAGCCTGTGCGCTTTTGGAGCCGCTGATTGCCGCCTCCGGCAAAAGCTCAATCGTCATCACGACCGATCCAGACAATATGCCCAGCCGCCACACCTGCGAGCGTATCGGCTGCATTCTCGAAAGCATTGTTCCCGTTCCGCCCCTGATGCAGTCTCGCTGGGAGCTCAGCCCCGTCAAATGCCGCTACGTCTGGAAAATCAACACGAGAATGGATTTGTGAAGGATTGCGAGGGAGGGGAAGAACTCCGGGGGAGGCGGCTTCTCTGAGAGAAGCCCCTCCCCCGGGCCCCCTTCCGAAGAGCGGCTGGCGTTGGGCGGGGTACGTTTCTGCTTAGTTGGTTCCGCCTGAGAGTTGGACGTGGCTTCGATAAGCTTGGCTGAGTCCACGGCGGCTGACAGAGCCGCCGCGGACATGCGGCGTGGAGGACGGAACCCCTCCGCCCGCCTGGGGCGGGCACCTCCCCTTTCAGGGGAGGCTTTGTATGGAGGCCGCCAAAAAGACTCCCTCCGCAGAGGGAGCTGTCAGCCGCTAGGCTGACTGAAGATAAGTCCCTGCCTTGTAGTTTCTTATTGCTGCAGGAAAACGGTGTGTCCTCCACCATTCGCTCCGCGAATGGTCCGCCTCCTTCTGCGGAAGGAGGCGAGGGGTGGCGGCAAAGCCGCCACAAGTTAGTGTTTCGTGCCTTTCAGGCACACGGCTGTAGCTTTCCGATCATCCCCGCCACCCCTTCGGTTCGCTCACTTATAAACTTGTGTCGTACCAACGTTAGCAGGTCGCGGCGGCTCTGTCAGCCGCCGTGACCACAACCAAGCCTATCGGAGAAGCACCCACTTCACAGGCGGAAC
>USCW01000237.1 GCA_900553315.1 uncultured Eubacteriales bacterium | reverse complement strand
GGCGCGCACCAGCCAATGCCGTGGGTCAGACCGGAGATGTCCTTGATCTCCTTAGCCTGAATCCACTTGCCCTCTTCCGGAATGGGCGCCGGGCCATGGTTGGGGCCCTTAGCGACGCATACCATTTCTTCAACTTCCTTGGTGTATTGCATCGAATTGGTTCCTCCTATCTGATGATAGTCAAGGTTGTAAGCCATTGTCCAAATTAGTATACCATATTTTGACCCGGATGAATAGGGGAATTTTCTAAATTGACAGAAAAATGGCGAGAGAAGCGGCCGAAAATGCTTCTCCAATGGGCGTTTAGTCGTCGATACCCACCATGACGGAGGTGGCTTTGATGACGGCATAGGCTTCCTTGCCCACGGCCAGACCTAGGGCACTACCGCACAATTCGTTGGCAGCGTAGGCGATGCCGACGAATTGTGCGGTAGTGCCTTAAGTATACCACAAATACGGGAGAAAAGGGGAGTCCTTTGTTGGAACAAAAGGAAATGCGCTGATAAGATACACGATCTGGGGAACGCAGGGTGAGGAAGAAAATGATCTCCCCCATTCCAGCTGTCCAGAATGGGGGAGATATGCCTTATCAGTTGATTTTCCTTACCCGTTCTGTCGTATATACCTTCCGATGACCTCCGCCAGCGCGTCCGCTTCTTTCGGCGCATACCTTGGGGAAATCGTCAGCGTAACGAAATGATAGGGCGCTTCCGCATGAAACGTGTGGTAGTCCTCGTACACGCGGAAGGGGATTACCGGTTCCGGGCCGTTCTGCTTTGCGAAAAGCTGCGCCGTCATGGAGGTCAGGTGAATGTCCCCGGCCTCGTTCAGCAGCTCCTGCGGAATATCCGCACGGGAGCGGGGATTCCGCACGTTGTCCAGCGAGGCTACCCGGCGCATGGTCAGCGCGAAGAGCAGGTAATTCGCCTCGTCCAGCTTGCGCTGCGCGTAGAAAAATGCAAGATCGCACCTGCGCTCCACGGGCATGGACAGTACATTGTATAGAACGTAATTGGGGCCAGGGAAGCCGATACCCAAATCGCTGTGTGCGTCCACATGCGTCACATGAAAAGGCGCTGTCAGTTCACCGCCCGCAAGCTTTTCTTCCCAGAAGCTCAGCGCCTGATCGTGCGTCTCAAACACACGCCCCGGCAGCGGCGCATCCGCCCGCAGACCGCATTGCTCTTCTAAAAACGCAATGACCTGAGCCTCAGACCAAGGCTCGTGCCCCGCAAGGGCGGGACGCTGCCCCGGCTCCGCCAGCGGACAGCAGTCCGCCAGAAAGAAGTCCAGGTCAATATCCAATACGCGCATCATCAGGGATGAACAAAGGTGCCCGCATCGCTGCCCTGCAAGACCTCCAGCAGACGCTCCGGCTTGTCCAGACCAAACACGCGCACCATGGGCACCTTGTTCTCCGCGCACAGGGAGAATGCCGACGCATCCATGACCTTCAGTCCCTTCTCCAGCGCCTCGGCATAGGTCAGATCACGAATCAGCGTCGCGCTGGGATCCTTGTGGGGATCGGCGGTGTATACGCCGTCAATGTTCTTGCCCATCAGGATCGCGTCCGCCTGCATCTCAATGGCACGCAGAACCACGCCTGTGTCCGTGGAGAAGAAGGGATTACCCGTGCCGCAGCTGAACAGAACGACCTTGCCCTCGCTCAAGTGACGGCGGGCCGTCATGGTGTTGTAAGGCTCCGCAAAGCGGGTCATGTCCACCGCAGACATCACCACCGCGTCCAGACCTTCCTTGCGCAGAGCATCTGCCACGCACAGGCAGTTGATCATGGTGCCCAGCATTCCCATCTGATCCGCCGTGACCGCGTCCATGTGCGCGCTGGGGCCCTGACGGCCGCGCCAAATGTTGCCCGCACCAATCACAATGCCGATCTCCGTTCCAAGATCGTGCATTTCCTTAATGACATGCGCCACATGCTGCACCATGGGAAAATCGAAAAGCTCGCTGCCGGTGGACTTGAGCGCCTCGCCGCTGAGCTTCAGCAGTACCCGCTTGTAGGTTGCCATGAAATCACCCTTTCTTTTGAAAAAAGGAGGAGCGCAGACGCGCATTCCTCCTTTTCATTGCATTGTATGAGCCGCGTCACAGGGGCTATTTTGAATACTGTTTTCAGAGAAGCTGCTAAAATCTGCTTCCCCGGCAGAAATCATGCGCCTGTGCCACGCACAAAAATGGTCTTCGGGAGGGGGCCCGGGGGAGGCGCTTCTGGCACAGAAGCGGCCTCCCCCGGCGTTCCCCCGCTCCCAGAAAGGATAATATATGCTTCGTTTTAACTGCGATTACCTTGAAGGCTGCCATCCCGCAATCCTTGACGCACTCGTTCAAACCAATATGGAGCAAACCTCCGGCTATGGCCTTGACCCCCATTGCGAACACGCCGCACAGCTCGTCCGCGACCTGTTCCATTGCCCCAAGGCCGCGGTGCATTTTCTCGTCGGCGGCACCCAAACCAATACCACCGTCATTTCCGCCGCCCTTCGCCCGTGGGAGGGCGTGCTTAGCGCAGATACCGGCCATATCAACGTCCACGAAACCGGCGCAATCGAGGCCACCGGCCATAAGGTTATCCCGCTCCATGGCAAGGACGGTCGCATTTCCGCTCCGCAGGTCGCCGTGGCCTGCGCCCTGCAAGGCGACGACGAACACATCGTCAAGCCTGGCATGGTCTATATCTCCTTCCCCACCGAGGTCGGCACCCTGTATAACCTCGCACAACTGAAGGATTTGTACCTCACCTGCCACCAACTGGGTCTGTACCTGTTCATCGACGGCGCACGACTGGGCTACGGCCTGTCCTCACCCATCAACGACGTAACCCCAGAAGAGCTTGCCCGCTACTGCGACGTGTTCACCATCGGCGGCACCAAGGTCGGCGCACTCTTCGGCGAGGCTGTGGTCATTACCAATCCCGAGCTTCAGCCCCACTTCCGCTATATGATAAAGCAGAAGGGCGGTATGCTCGCCAAAGGCCGTCTGCTGGGCATCCAGTTCGAAACGCTGCTGAGCGAAAATCGTTACCTCTCCATTGCCGAGAGGGCCGTCTTGCAAGCCATGCGCATTCGCCAAGCTCTGCTGGATAAGGGCATCCCCTTCTACGTAGATTCCCCCACCAACCAGCTTTTCCCCATCTTCACGGACACGCAGAGCGACGCACTTTCCGAAAGCTTCGACTTCGCCACATGGGAGCGCCTCGACGAAAGCCGTGCTGCCTACCGCATCTGCACCAGCTGGGCCACCACCGATGAGGCCGTGGAACAGCTGATCCACGCCATCAAGCATCTGTAAAGCAATGAAAAACTCCTCGGCTATGGACGCTCTTAACACGTCATAGCCGGGGAGTTTTTCTATTTACATCTGCGAAGTCTTCTCCTTCACTCAGCCCACCCGCAAATATTCCACGTCTGCGGACACGCCCAAAGGACAAAACCCATCCAGCAGCTTTACACTCGCCCCTTATAAACGCCCCTCCGCCCCTACAGGCACAACCGTTGGCAGGTCGCGGCGGCTCTGTCAGCCGCCATGACCACAACCAAGTCACAAAGAACCGCCC
>USCW01000236.1 GCA_900553315.1 uncultured Eubacteriales bacterium | reverse complement strand
CTGACGAAAAATTCATTCGCCTCCGCACCAACTCATTTGTGCGGTATTGCCCTTGTAGTCCAGCATGTCCAGCGTGCTTTGAAGCTGCGTCATCTGCGCATGGACGACCTTCTGCTGCCGGCGGATCAGGTTCAGCCGCTCGCTGATGGTGCTGTCTCCTGCCATGCACAGGTCAATAAAGGTCTTGATCTCCTTGATGGGCATCCCCGTCTGCTTCATGCACTCGATCATGGACAGCCATTCAAAGTCGCTGTCCTTGAACAGCCGAATCCCGCCGCCGGAGCGCTCCACAAAGGGCAGCAGCCCCTCCTTATCATAATACCGCAGGGTGGATGGAGCTACGTGCAGCATTTTTGCTATTTCACCGACTGTATACGCCAAATTTCTTCGCCCGCCTTTCCGTGTTGTGCGTATAACAGCGACGGGTGGGGAAGTCAAACGAAAAAGCGCCCTCTTCATTCCCGGCTGTGAGAGGCCGTCGAAGAGGGCGCTTTTCCCGCGTCAGCTCGCCATGGCGTTGCGCTGCATATACTGGTAGAGCGCTTCGCCGTGCTGCTGTTCATCCTTTTGCAGCTGATTCAGCGCCGCGCGGGCCTCCGGGGTGCAGAACTCGAAGATCGCCGTTTCATATTCGCCCGATACCAGCTTCTCCATGCCCAGCGCATCCTGGCACAGATAAGCGTCCTGCTGCTTGGCGGGGTTCGGAGCCTGCGAATAGGTCGCCTGCATGGGAGCCTGCGGATTCTGCTGGGCTCCTGCGGCGTTCTGCTGAGGCAGGGTGCCGTTCAGCATTCCCTCCACCACCTGCACATGCCGCTGCTCCACCTGACCGATGCGCTCAAACAGTCCCTTCAAGGCAGGGTCAAGCGCTTGCTCGGCATATTTCCGATATTTTTCCACGCAGAGCTGTTCCTTGCTTTTTAGGTCCTTCAAATACGCTGTTTCTTTTTGCGTCCACATAGGGCGATCACCTCCGCCCTCCAGTATGACCGTCCTGTGCGGCTCCTATGCGCTTCCTGCGGTGGGACGAATAAGAAATTTGTCCAATGGACAGGCCGCACACCCTCTCATATAATAAGTAGCGATTTCCGGCGCAGCTGAAAAAGCGCCGCTAACGAAAGGAGAAAAATCATGACGCAGATCCTCAGCGAGCTATTCTCCGGCGTGCTCTATCTGTTCACTGCCGCAGGACTCAAGACCCTTCTCATGTTCGTGATCTCCGGCATTCTCATTTACCTCGCCATCAAAAAGGAATACGAGCCTTCGCTGCTGCTGCCCATTGGTTTCGGCTGCATTCTGGCGAATCTGCCGCCGGTATTGGGCACAGCCTTTCCCTCCGCGTTGGGGGAAGAGGGCTTTCTGACGGTGCTATTCAATGCGGGCATTGCCAATGAGCTTTTTCCCATTTTGATCTTCATTGCGGTGGGTGCGATGATCGACTTCTCGCCGCTGCTGAAAGATCCGAGCATGATTTTCTTTGGAGCGGCGGCGCAGTTCGGCATTTTTGCAACCTTCCTACTTTCGCTGTTCCTGATTCCGATCCTTCTGCCGCAGACGGCGGGGGATGAGGACTTGATCCTGAAGCTGGCGAGTGCCATCGGCATTATCGGTGCGGCGGACGGCCCGATGACGCTGTATGTAGCGAACCATTTCAGCCTGAAGGACTATATGGGGCCTATTTCGGTGGCGGCGTACAGCTACATGTCCTTGGTGCCGGTGATTCAGCCGCCGGTCATCAAGGCTTTGACGACGCGTGAAGAGCGGATGATCCGTATGGACTATCACGAGGATCGCTGCTCCAAGACGGTGCTGATTCTCTTCCCGATTGTGGTAACGGTCGTTGCGGGCATTCTGGTGCCCATGAGTGCGCCGCTGGTGGGCAGCCTGATGTTCGGCAATCTGATCCGAGAGTGCGGCGTATTGGAGCGGCTTTCGAAGACGGCGCAGAATGAGCTGGCGAATTTGGTGACGATCCTGCTGGGCTTGACGATCGGTTCCACGATGGTTGCGGACAAGTTCCTGCAAGTGGAGACGCTTCTGATTCTGGCCTTGGGTCTGTTTGCTTTCATTTTTGACACGGCGGGCGGCGTGCTGTTTGCGAAGTTCCTGAATCTGTTCCGCAAGAAGAAGGTCAATCCGATGATCGGTGCGGCGGGTATTTCGGCATTCCCGATGTCCTCCCGTGTGGTGGCGAAGATGGCGCTCAAGGAGGATCCCTCGAACTTCATTTTGATGCAGGCCACCTCCGCGAATGTAGCCGGTCAGTTAGGCTCGATCGTTGCGGGCGGCATGGTCATTACGCTTATCAGCATGATGCTGGGTTAAGGAGGTTACTGCAATGCTTCGTTTGCTCTCTTCACTTTTTATTGCCTCCGCAAAAGCGGAAGCCGCGTCCCCCCTCGTCTCCCTCCCCCTTGCCATGAAAGGACTCATTGTGGTAGGCGCTGGTCTCCTGGGTGTTTTCCTCGTTCTCTTCCTCTTCTATCTAACCATCAAGCTCATGCAAAAGATCAAGTGAAGTATGGGTGCTTGCGAGGGAGGGGCCTTTTCTGTAGAAAAGGCCCCTCCCTCGCAAGCTCACATCATCCTCGTTAATATCATATAGAGCACCGTTCCGGCGGAGATGGAGAGGATCATTTTGTGGCGCCAGCGGTGGAGAAGAACGACGACGGCGCAGGAGAGGAGCGCAGGGACAAAGCCTGCGGGTGAAGCGAAGGTTATGTCCTTCAGACAGTAGACCACCAGCATCGCCATCGCTGCGGCGGGAAGCTGCTGACCCAGAAACGCGATAAAGGCCGGGGGCTTTTTCCCGGCGGGGAATACCCAGAAGGGCAACGCACGGATCACCAGCGTTGCTACCGCCGCAATGACTACTGTTATCAACTGCTCGGAAACCGTCATGCTTCCGCCCCCTTCCGTTGAAACTGCACGTAAAAGCACACCAGCATCAAGCCCATGGACAGCAGCAGGAATTTATCACTGCCGACCAGCAGCAGACTGCACACCGTCAGCCCAAAGCCCAGCAGCGCGGGAAGATGTGCCGTCAGCCACGGCTTGCCGCTCTTGGACGCATTCTCCCATTGCTCGGTGGCAATGACCACGAACAATGCCGTCATAGCGAAGTCAATGCCGGTCAAATCCCACGGCAGGATCTGTCCCAGCAGCACGCCCAGCACGCTGCCCATGACCCAATAGAGTTGATCCAGCGCGGAAACCGCCAGATAATACGCCTCCGGTTCTACGTCCGCGGGCACATGCCCGTCGCACACCAGCGAGTACGTTTCGTCCGTCAGGGAGAAGATCAGGTACGGTTTCCATTTACGGCACTTGCTGTAGGATCCCAGCATACTCAGCCCATAAAACAAGTGCCGCGCATTGACCATCAGGGTCATGAACAGCGTTGTGATCGGCGAAAAGGCGGTAGTCAGCAGACCCACCAGCACGAACTGCATAGACCCTGCATAAACCAATCCGCTGATCATGATCGCCCATTCCACGCCGAACCCTTTATCCCGCAGCAGAATCAGCCCGGCAACGACGGCGAGCGCCTGCTGGAAACTCCCTCCGGCCTGATGAAC
>USCW01000235.1 GCA_900553315.1 uncultured Eubacteriales bacterium | reverse complement strand
TTCTCTGAGAGAAGCCCCTCCCTCGCGCTCCCTCCCGAAGAGCGGCTGGCGTTTGGCGGGGTATGTTTCTGCTTAGTTGGTTCCGCCTGAGAGGTGGGTGTGGATTCCTGCGAGTTGGTTGAGGTCACGGCGGCTGACAGAGCCGCCGCGACCGTGCGGGGTGGGGGAACGTGAAAACTCCGATGACGCTGGCCATCGGAGTTCTTGTGATGGGGGTATAAGGGAGGGTTACGCTCTTGGCTCCCTCCGCAGAGGGAGCCTTTTGGCGGTCTCGCGCACAAAGCCTCCCCTGAAAGGGGAGGTGCCCGCCCTAGGCGGGCGGAGGGGTTCGTCCCCCACGCCGTGACCGTGCGGGGTGGGGGAACGTGAAAACTCCGATGGCGCTGGTCATCGGAGTTTTTGTGATGGGGGTATAAGGGAGGGCTGCGCTCTTGGCACCCTCCGCAAAGGGAGCCTTTTGGCGGTTCTGCGCACAAAGCCTCCCCTGAAAGGAGAGGCGCCCGCTCCAAGCGGGCGGAGGGGTTCGTCCTCCATGCCGCAAAGGCCGCGGCGGCTCTGTCAGCCGCCGTGACCACAACCAAGCTTATCGGAGACGCGCCCAACTCTCAGGCGGAACCAACTAAGAAGAAAGGCTCCTCCCGAACGCCAGCCGCTCTTCGGGAGAGGGGGTCTGGGGGAGAGGCACTTCTCTCAGAGAAGCGGCCTCTCCCCCAGAATCTCCCTACCGTAATCTTCTTCGGGAGGGAGCGCGAGGGAGGGGGCTTCTTGCAAAGAAGCCCCCTCCCTCGCATATTTCACGTCCCCTTTTCGTATGGTTCTTCGAGGGGGCGAGGGTGTGACGGAGCAGGAACTGTTTGCACGATTGATTCAGTGCGAGGCAGGGGGAGAAGGGGATAACGGCATGCGGGCGGTTGCCAGCGTAGTCATGAATCGCGTCCGGACCACCTATGGGGAGTATGGAAGATATAATACGATCCGGGACGTGATCTTTCAGCCGGGTCAGTTTAACTGTGCCCGAACCGTGCTGGGCGGACAAGCGAATCCGCAGAATATCTATAATATGAACCCGACACAGATTCATTACGATATTGCAAATTGGGCTGTCGCGGGCAACCGATTAACCAATCTGGGGCAGGCGCTGTGGTTCTTCAATCCCTATTCCACTACCTGCCAGAATACCTTCCCTTCCAGCGTGGGCTATTTCGTCATCCGCGTGGGCAACCATTGCTTCTATAACCCCACCAGCGCCTATAACGCAACCTGACGAACGCTTTGACGTTGCGCCGCTTCCGTGCTACAATAAGGCGATGATTACGACTGCAACGGAGGCATTATGGCTGCTGCGTTTACCTTGACGGATGTGTCGCTGCATTATAGCGAAAAGCCGCTTTTGACTCATGTAAATCTTACTATTTCAGAGGGCGATAAAATCGGCGTGGTAGGGCGCAACGGCGCGGGAAAGTCCACGCTGCTGCGCGTGCTGGCCGACCGGGAAGAACCCGATCTGGGCGACGTGGCCCGTAAACGCGGCCTGACCGTGGCCTACCTGCCCCAAACGCCGGAGCTTGACCCGGAGGATACCATCACCCGGGCCGCCCTTGGCTATGTGCCCGTGTCCTCGGAGGAGGAGCGGGACAGCGCCGCCTATGAGGCGCAAACCATTCTTTCCCGGCTGGGCTTCGCGGATTTTCAGCAGAAGGTGGGCACCCTCTCCGGCGGTCAGAAAATGCGCGTGGCGCTGGCAGGCGTGCTGTGCCGTCCCACGGATGTGCTGCTGCTGGACGAGCCCACCAATCATATTGATCTGGACATGGCCGCGTGGCTGGAGGATCAGCTGACGGCCTATCGCGGCACGCTGGTCTGCGTGACCCATGACCGCTATCTGCTGGAGCGTGTGTTCAGCCGCATTTTTCAGGTCGGCGGCGGACAGGTGCAGACGTATCAGACGGGGTACAGCGGCTATCTGGAGGAGCGAGCCCAGCGGGAGGAGAGCGCCGCAGCGACCCTCCGCAAGCAGAAGAGCCTCTATCGCACGGAGCTGGCGTGGATTCAGCGAGGCGCACGGGCGCGCAGCACCAAGGCGAAGGGTCGCATTGACCGCTTTGAGACGCTGAAGGATGCTGTACGTGAAGCGCCGCCGGAGGCTCAGCTGCAAATGAAGAGCGTTGCCAGCCGCCTCGGCAGGAAAATCCTCTCCTGCGAGCATCTGCATTGCGAACTGGGCGGGCGCACGCTGGTGAAGGATTTCTCGTATACGCTGCTTCGGGACGACCGGGTGGGCATCATCGGCGGCAATGGTGCGGGCAAGACAACGCTGCTCCGCTTGCTCAGCGGCGAGCTTGCGCCGGAGAGCGGTACCGTAGAGCGGGGCGAGACGGTGCGGCTGGGCGTGTTCGCACAGCATTGCCCGCCGCTGGACCCGGATACGCGGATCATTGACGCGGTGCGGGACGTGGCGGTGAAGGTGTACACGCCGGATGGGGAGCTCTCCGCGTCCCAGATGGCGGAAACGTTCCTGTTCCCCTCGGCCATGCAGTATCAGAAGGTGTCCTCGCTGTCCGGCGGCGAGCAGCGGCGGCTGTACCTTCTGCGGGTGCTGATGTCCGCACCGAACGTGCTGCTGCTGGATGAGCCGACCAATGACCTTGACTTGGAAACGCTGAACATTTTGGAGGATTATCTGGACGGCTTTCAGGGAGCTATTGTGGCGGTGAGCCACGACCGCTTTTTCCTCGACCGCGTGACACGCAAGCTATTTGCGCTGGAGGACGGCGAGCTGGTGCCGTATATCGGCGGCTATGAGGATTACTTGGCGGATCGTGCGGCGAAGGAGACGCCTGTCACGCCGAAGGCGGCGAAAGCGTCCGTGCAGCAGCCCGCAAGGGAGAAAGTGCCCACGAAGTTCACCTTCCGGGAGCAGCGGGACTTTGAGACCATTGACGGAACCATTGCGGAGCTGGAAGCAAAATTGGAGCAGCTGGGCAAGGCCATTGAGGCGAACAGCTCCGACTACGCGAAGGTGACGGAGCTGATGGCGGCGCAGGAAAAGACGCAGGGTGAGCTGGACGCGGCGATGGAGCGCTGGATGTATTTACAGGAGAGGTACGAGCAGATACAGGCGGCAAAGGAGGGCAAGGCATGAAGACCTATGCGTTTCGACTGCATCGGGGCGATGATCTGCGGAAGAGCTTGGAAGCGTTCGCGCAGGAGCACGCGCTTCGCGGTGCGGTGATCCTCTCCTGTGTAGGGTGTTTGAGTCATTGGCGATTGCGGGATGCAAGCGGCGTGAACCTTCAAGAAGCGGAAGAGCATGTAGAGATCGTATCCGCGACGGGCACGCTGAGTGCGGCGCGTCTGCACGTTCACATTTCCGCAAGCCGGGAAGACCTGACCACGCTGGGAGGTCATCTAGCCTACGGCTGCATCGTCAACACGACCGCCGAGATCGTTCTCCTAGAGCTAGCCAACGTCTCCTTCACACCCCAATACGACCCCGAAACCGGCTATGAAGAACTAAAAATAGAGAACATGTGAGAGATTGCGAGGGAGGCGGCTTCTCTGCGAGAAGCCCCTCCCTCGCGCTCCCTCCCGAAG
>USCW01000234.1 GCA_900553315.1 uncultured Eubacteriales bacterium | reverse complement strand
GTGGGACAGGCGGGGAGACAGTTGCCCAGCCCATCGCAGTAGTCGTCCCGCATCAGCTTGGCCTTGCCGTTCACCATGCCGATGGCCCCTTCCTGACACGCATGGGCGCACAGGCCGCAGCCGTTGCATTTTTCCTCGTCAATGTGAATGATCTTGCGAATCATGAAATTCCTCCTACACGCCGTCCCCGGCGGATCAACTTTACAAGGGCAGTATAACGGCGGACGGATGAATTGTCTGTTGGAATAACAACATTTGCGGAAAGATGCAGCGGAAAGGACGCGATCAACTGTCAGAGGCCGGAAACGCATAAGGAATATTGTTTTCCTCGGCGTATTGCGCCGCATAGGTATGATGACCAACAATGAGGGTGAGATTTGGACAACCGCCAAATGCGTTGTATCCGATAGAGGTTACGCCATCAGGGAGACTGATGCTTGCAAGTGACAGGCACACGGCAAACGCGTTTTCCCCAATACTGGTCACGCTATCGGGGATATTGATGCTGGTCAGCGCGTTGCATTGATTGAATGCGGCAGCTCCGATTTCCGTAATGCCGTCAGGAAGAACGATGCTGTTTAAGGAAACACACAGGGAAAACGTTTCGTCCTCAATGGTTGTTATCCCGTCCGGTATGTCGATGTCAGTTAATGCTGCACAGCCCCAAAACGCACCGTAATCAATCTTTGTCACGCTGTTTGGCAAGGTGATGCTGGTCAGCGCATCACAATAAGAAAACGCATAAGCGCCGATGGTTTGCGTTCCCTCCGGGACCGCATATGCGGCGCTTCTTTTCATGCTGGGACAGCGTATCAGCCGCTTGTCCAGCTTGCTGAACAATACGCCGTCTACGATCTCGAGTGCGGGATGGTCAGGCGACAGCGTGAGCACCAGTTGCTTGCAGTTATAAAAAGGGTTGATGTCAACGCTGGTCACGCTATCGGGAATCTTGAGGAACGTCAGATTCCAACAGTCGGAAAAGGCAAGAGCGCCGATGCTGGTCACGCTGTCGGGAAGGGTGACGCTGGTAAGCGCATTACAGCCATTGAACATACTCTCGCTGATGCTTGTCACGCCCTCCGGAATACGGATGCTGGTCAGCTCGGTGCAATAGAAAAACGCGCCGTTTCCAATCTCCCTCACGCTGTCAGGTATGGTGATGCTGTTCAGGTTTCTGCAAAGAAAAAACGCGCTTTCCCCGATGATTTCCGTCCCATCAGGAATCGTGTAAGCAGCCGCCTCTTTCATGAGAGGGTAGACAATAAGTCGCTTGTCTGCCTTGCTGAATAGTACGCCGTCCACCACTTCAAAATAGGGGTGGTCAGGCGATACGGTAAATGCTGTGGCATTGTAGATACGGAAAGGGTTGCTTTCGATACTGGAAACAGTTATTCCGTCCAGTTCATCCGGGATAGGAATCTCTATGGGGTCCATGCCGTTGATAATGTTATTGTATGCGGTTATTTCTGCGGTGCCATTTTCCAATATCCGGTATTCCCAATCGCCGCTCGTCAAGGTGTCTGCCTCCTCCGCAGCCGCGAAGCCGACCAGCAGGGTCAGCGCCGCCGCGAGTAATCCTATCAGCCACTTTTTCATGCAGTTTTCCCTCCCTTTTGTGCGTTTAGCTTATCAGTTTTGCGGGCGGGTGTCAACACGCCATCCTTCCTTGACACCTGCCGCTCTTTTATTGTAGCATTCAAAGAGCAATGTTGGAATCACAACGGAGGTGAACTGTCATGACGGAATCCGCGTGGCTGCAAACGCCGCTGTTTGCGGGCATCCCGTCCGAGGATGCGGACAAGCTGCTTTCCTGTCTGCAGGGGGAGCGGAAACGGTTTCAAAAGGGTGAAATGATCTGCCGGGCGGGGGAACAGGCGCGGGCGCTGGGGCTGGTGCTTTCCGGGGCGGCGCACATTGAAAGCTGCGACGCGTGGGGAAACCGCAGTCTGCTGGGCGTGGTGATGCCGGGGCAAATCTTCGCGGAGGTGTACGCCTGTGTGCCGGAAGCGCCCATGCTGGTGAACGTGATCGCCGCCGAACCGGTGGAGGCGCTCTTTCTCCGGGCGGATCGGGTGCTGAATTCCTGCCCCACGACCTGCCCCTTTCATGCGCGGCTCATGCGCAATCTGTTGGCGGTGATGGCGCGGAAAAATCTGCACCTGAGTCAGCGGATGCGGTGCATTGCGCCCCGCACCATTCGCGGGCGGCTGACGGTGTATCTGTCCGGTCAGGCCGCCGAGCAGGGAAGCCGCACCTTCACCATTCCCTTTAATCGGCAGGAGCTGGCTGACTATTTGGAGGTGGATCGCAGCGCCCTTTCCAACGAGCTGAGCAAGATGGCCCGGGAGGGGCTGCTGACCGTGAACCGCAGCAGCTTCACCTTGTCGGAGGCGGCGCTGGACGAGGAATAATCCCCCTGTTCCCGGTGCATACTGTCTGCATCGGAGAAGGAGGGGAGGCACGGGCCATGCTGACGGTATTCGCCCGAGCGGTGATTCTTTTTGCGGCGGCCGTCGTCGCCATGCGGCTGATGGGCAAGCGGCAGGTAGGGCAGCTTCAGCCCTTTGAGCTGGTGGTGGTCATCATGATCGCCGAGCTGGCCGCCACGCCCATGGGGAGCGTGGGCGTGCCGCTTTTGTATGGCATTCTGCCCATGCTGGCGCTGGTGATCTGCCACGGGCTGCTGACCTTCTTTTCCATGAAGAGCGAGCGCCTGCGGGTATGGCTGTGCGGGCGGCCTACGGTGCTGATCCGCAACGGCGTGATCTGCGAAAGGCAGCTTCGCAAGACGAGCTTTACGCTGAACGACTTGATGGAGGAGCTTCGCATGGGCGGCATCCAGGACCCGGCGGAGGTGGCTACGGCGGTGTTGGAGACCAGCGGCACGGTCAGCGTTTTTCCCAAGGCGGACAGCCGGCCGGTCACGCCCGCCGATATGGGCTTGGAGGTGCCCGCCGAGGGACTTCCGCTGCCGCTGGTGCTGGACGGGCATGTGAACCGTGCGAATTTGCAGCGCGGCGGGCTGACGGAGGGCTGGCTGAACAAGGCGCTTTCCGCGTTGGGCTACGGCTCCCCGCGTCAGGTGCTTTTCTGCTGTGTGAACACACAGGGTGAGATGATGGTGCAGGGCAAGGGCAAGGAGCAGATGCAGTTCCTGAAGGCGCTGGAAGAGGGACAGGCGGGGTGGTGAGTCGATGCGGTCAAGCATGGTGATAGCGCTGGTGTTATTGGCAATCGTGCTGGCGGGCGGTACGTTCATGGCGCTGCGTGCGGCGGAGGTATCGGAGATGTTCACCGACGCGGCGCAGGATTTACGCGGTTTAGTGCTTGCCGGGCAATGGGAGGAAGCGGTGCGCCGCTTAACGGCCTATCGTCTTGCGTGGGAGGAGCTGCTTCCGGGCTTACAGATGCAGATCGACCACGAGGCGACCGACGATGTAACCCTCGCTCTAGAGCACATCGCCGCAGGACTAGAATCCCAAAACCTTCCCCTCGCCCTCCTAGGCTGCCGCAATCTCCGCGAGAGCGCCTCCCACCTCCATCACCGAGACGCGTTTACGTGGGCAAATATATTGTAGGGGTATGCGAGGGAGGGGAGCTTCTCTGTAGAGAAGCTCC
>USCW01000233.1 GCA_900553315.1 uncultured Eubacteriales bacterium | reverse complement strand
CTTTACCGGGGACACCAATACTACGGAGGATCTGCCCGCGCTGGCGAAGGACGCTGATTTGCTGCTGGCGGACGGCCTGTTCCCGGAGGCGGCATGGGGCGCGCAGAAGCCCCACCTGTCGGCGAAGCTGTGCGCGGAGCTGGCGCGGGATGCGGGGGCAAAGCGGCTGGTGCTTACGCATCTGAATCCGGAGTTTGACCCCGAGACGCTGCTTCGGGAGGCGAAAAGCATTGATCCCGGTGCGGAGCTGGCGAAGATAGGTCTGACGTGCCGTCTGTAAGGGCGCGGCTGCTTCAACGGCTTCGGGAAACGCCGCCGCTGATTTTCTGCACGCTGGCGCTGATGGTGGGGGTTCTGCTAGGGCTTCATGCGGAGACGGCGTGGCCCTTTGGCTTGGCGGCGGCGCTGGGACTGTTTGGCGCGATACTGCTGCCGAAGCGAAGGCTCATTGCAGTTCTGCTGTGTATTTGCGCGGTGGGCGGAATGCGGGCATGGAGCGTGTGTCATGCGTCCATTTCTGCTGAGGGCGCCTATGAAGTCACCGCTACGCTGGCGGACAATGTTATCTCCGGCGGCGCGACGCAGAAGCACAGCCGTCTGCGGGACATTTCCCTGAATGGGGAAAGCGTGCCGGGACAAGCCTATTGGAGCTTTTACGGCGAGATTCCCGAAGGCGCGGAGGCGGGAAATCGAGTACGGTTTACGGGTCGTTTATACGCGGCGGAGGGTGCGGCCAACCCCGGCGGATTTGATTTCAGCGCGTATCTGCGGCAGAACGGTATGCGCTTCGGCCTGTACGGCGCGGAGAATTTTCAGGCGGCGGAGGGGTCGTTTCGGCTGGACTGCCTGTTTGCGCGGCTTCGCCAGCGCTGGACGGAGGCGCTGTGCCGCGTCATGGGCGAGGACGAAGGTGCGTATGCGGCGGCCATGCTGCTGGGTGAAAAGAGTTTGCTGGATCAGCAGGAGCGGCAAGCCTTCAGCCGACTGGGTATGGCGCATTTGCTGGCGGTGTCCGGATTTCACGTGGGCGTGCTGGCATGGCTGCTGGAACGGGTGCTTCGTTCCCTTCGGGTGGGCAGAAGAACATGCTTCGCTGTGACGACGGCGGCTCTCGCGGCGTACTGTCTGTTGACGGGCGGGGCGAGCTCCGTGGTTCGTGCGGCGCTGCTGTATGAGCTGCACAGCTTAGGACGGCTGCTTCGGCGGCGTGGGGACGGCATGGTGCTGTTGAGCGCAGCGGCGTTTGTGATCCTGTTTGTGCGCCCGGCGCAGATGGAGGCGGCGGGGTTTCAGCTGACGTTCGCCGCGGTGGCGGGGATTCACATGCTTGCGCCCACGCTGATGAAGCTGGCACAGCTGACGAAAGCTATGCCCCGGCGGCTTTGGCAGGGGCTGTGCGTGACGTTGGCGGCACAGACGGGAACGCTGCTGCCGGTGCTGGTCTATTTTCAGCAGCTTCCTCTGTTGGGTATTGCCTTGAATGTGCTGATGCTGCCGTGGGCCTCCGGGCTTATCTGCCTGTATCTGCTGACCCTGTTGTGTTTGCCGCTGCCCGGCGTGGGCGCAGTCATGGGACAGGCGGCGGCGCTGGCTACGCGGGCGCTGGTCGGGAGCGTTATGTCCTTGGCAAAGCTTCCGATGGCGTATCTGTGGACGCCTCAGCCCAACGTGGTGACGATGCTGGCGGTGGGCACATTGGCGTATGCCCTGTGGACGCGAAGCTGGCTTCGCGGAAGGGTGCGCGTGGCGCTGGGAAGCGTGGCGGCAATCTGCGCGGCTGTTTCGCTGCTGCCGCTGCCGTATCACGGCACAAGCTGGGTGCAGCTTAGTGTGGGAAACGCGGACGCGGCGGTGATTCGGGATGAAAACGCGGTCTATGCGCTGGATGCGGGAGAGGGCGATGAGCTGGCGCTGTATCTGCGTCAGCGGAGGCTTTCGCTGGACGGGCTGGTGCTGACGCATTTGCAGAGCGACCACGCGGGCGGCGTGGAATACCTGCTGACCTATGACATTCCCGTGAAGGTATGCTATCTGCCGTGGGGAGCGGAGCGCGTGGCGGCAAACGCGAACTGCGCGGCGCTGGTGGAGCGGCTCCGAGAACGCGGCACGGAGATATGCTATCTCAGCCGGGGCGACGCCTTAGCGCTTCCCTCCGGGGAGATGCGGGTGCTGTGGCCGGAGGAGAACGCCGTGCGCCGCAACGCTGATCCCAATGATTTCTGCATGGCGACGCTGTGGACGCTGCGAGGCACGACGGTCTTGGCCATGGCGGACATGACGGGCGCCTATGAGCCCTACGCGGCGGCGCCCTGCGACATCCTCAAGGCGGCGCATCACGGCAGCGAGGACAGCACGGGTGCGGCCTTTGCGCAGACGGCTGACCCGACGGCGGTGCTGTTATCCGCACGAAAGCGGGAGCATTTGGTCAGCCTGACGGAACGGCTGCCCTCGGCGGCTGTTTGGGCCACGGGCACGCAGGGTGCGCTGACAGTGGACTTTACGGAAACCGGGTTTACCATCACGCCCTTCTGGGCGCGGGAGGAAACGGAATGAACCATACGGAATTTTTCGCGCAGGTGAAGGCGGGCCAGCTTCGGGGCGCATACCTGTTCGAAGGCACGGAGGAGTACATCAAGTCCTCGGCGCTGGCGGCGGCGGAAAAGGCGCTGCTGCCGGAGGGCATGGAGCAGCTGAACGAGACCGTGCTGGAAAACCCGCCCACGGACGCGCTGGTAGCGGCAGCGGAGACGCTGCCCTTTCTGGCGGAAAAGCGGCTGGTGGTGGTGCGGGAGCTGGCGGCGCTGACGGGACGAAGCGAAAGCGACGAGCGTTTGCTGAACTACATTGGCAAGATCCCGGATACCTGCGTGGTGATCTTCTACGTGCAGGGCAAGGTGGATGCGCGGAAGAAGCTGGCGGCGGCGCTGAAAAAGCAGGGAACGGTGGTCAGCTTTGCGCCCTTGGAGGATGCGGCGCTGAACGCGTGGATTGTGCGCACGGCGAAGAATCTCGGCAAGGAGATCGCCATGGGCGACGCGGCGTATCTGAGCTTCACCGTAGGCACGGACGCGGCGACGATCAAAAGCGAGCTGGAGAAGCTTGCGTCGCTGGCGGGGGAGCGACCGACGATCACGCGGGAGGACATACAGGCGGTCTGCACGCGGTCGATGGAATGCACGGTTTTCGAGATGGTGGACGCGGTCGTGGCCGGGCAGGAGGGCAAGGCCTTTGGGCTTCTGCACGATATGCTGGTGATGGGTAGCGACCGCCTTGGCATTTTGGCGATGCTGCTGCGGCAGTACCGGATGATCTTCTATGTGAAGGTGATGCAGTTTGAGAAGCAGAGCCCGGCGGACGTAAAGAAGAATCTCGGTTTACCGTCCTTTGCGGCGGATCGCACCGTTCGTCAGGCCTCCGCCTACACAGGCCGTCAGGCCCGCGCTGCGATGGAGGCCTGTCTTCGCGCCGAGTATCAAGTGAAAAGCGGCGCATGGAACCAAGAAGGCGCCCTGGAAGCCTGTATGCTCGAAATATTTCAGCTGAGGAAGAAGTGACTCCGGGGGAGGAATGGCGGAGATTCTGGGGGAGAGGCCGCTTCTCTGAGAGAAGCGCCTCTCCCCCAG
>USCW01000232.1 GCA_900553315.1 uncultured Eubacteriales bacterium | reverse complement strand
GGTCTGGGGAGGAGGGGCTTCTCTCAGAGAAGCCGCCTCCTCCCCAGAATCTCTTTTACTCAATATATCTGTCAATATATCTGTGCGAAGATCGACGCGCCGACAACGGTCAGGAGACCTGCTACAGCAATGGAAAGACTGCTCATCGCGCCTTCGATCTCGCCCATTTCAAGCGCCTTGGACGTGCCCATCGCGTGCGCAGACGTTCCAAGGGCCGTTCCCTTTGCAATGGGCTCATCAATGTGGAACAGTTTGCAAACACCCTCGGCAATCACCGCACCCAGAATGCCCGTCACAATAATCACCGCCACCGTAATCGTTGTCAGTCCGCCCATCTCCTCCGAAATACCCATGGCAATAGCCGTCGTAATGGACTTAGGCAGCAGCGTCACATACATTTGATGATCCAAGCCCAGCACCATGGACAGGATCAGCACACATCCCAGACTGGACAGCACACCGCAGGTAATCCCCGCCAGAATCGCCCGCCAGTTGTTCTTCAAAAGCGTCAGCTGACGATACAGCGGAATCGCCAGACATACCGTTGCAGGAGTCAGCAGATAACTGATGTACTTCGCACCGTCGTAATACGTGTCGTAATCAATATCCAGCGCCAGCAGCGTCAGCACCGTCAGCAGCACCGAAATTAATAAGGGATTGCAAATAGGCGAGCGCAGCTTCTTCTTCAGCGCCAGACCAATAGCGTAGGTACCCAGACTCAGAAACACGCCAAAATAAACAGAATGCTCCAGCGACTCAATCATGCTTCGTCTCCCCCTTCTTCTGCTCGTGACGAATCACGCGCTGTGTGACCCGCCCCGTTACCGCCATGACTACCACCACCGATACAACCGTAATCAGCAGCACCTGCGGCAGAATCGACCGAAGCACGTCCCACGAGGCAATAATGCCCACCGACGCAGGAATGAAAAGCGCGGGCATCACGTCAATCAGAAAATCGCCCGTTTCCTGCACCGCCGACAGCGGGAAAATATGAAAATGCAAGCACAGGAACATCAGCACCAGCCCGTAAATGCTCGCCGGAACGGGCAGCGGAATCCAATCGTGCAGCAATTCCCCCAGAAATGTCACGCCGAAAATAATCAGTATCTGCTTGATAAAGCGCATGTCGCGTCCTCCCTTATTGCAGCATGGGTATCATTATAGGTTGCGGACGCGTCCGCGTCAATCCGTCAGATTTCTTACGGATTTTGCCATTTTCGCCATGAACGGACAAAAAACGTCCGTCGTGAGAAATCCTCACGACGGACGCTGCTTAGTATACAGTTTACTGCTTGGCACCGCAGTTCGGGCAGAACTTCGCACCGGGCTGAAGCTTCGCGCCGCAGCCGGCACATACGCCCTCCGCCGCCTGTTTTGCACCGCAATTCGGGCAGAATTTCGTGCCGGGGGCCACGGGCTTGCCGCACTCCGTGCAGAAAGAACCGCCCGCCGCAGGCTGTGCGGGAGCCGTCTGCTGAGGCTGCTGAGCCGCGTTCATGCTCTGGACAAACATCTGACCCATGCTCACGCCTGCACCCATGCCAACGCCCATACCGGCTACGCCGCCGGGGTTGTTAGCAGCCTCGCGCATAGCCTCTGCCGCCTGATACTGGCTGTACTTGCCCATGTCGCCGATCACACCCATGGAGGTGCGGCGATCCATGGTCTTCTCGACTTCTTCAGGCAGACTGATGTTCTCAATGACGAAGGAACAGAGCTGCAGGCCCAGCGGCGCGAGCTTGGGATTCATGGCGTTCAGCGCATAGCCGCTCAGCTCGTCGTAATTCGCCGCCAGATCAAGCGCAGGAATCTTACTCTCAGCAATCGCGTCGCTCAGACCGGAAACCAGTGTGCGCTTGATCTGTCCCTCCACGCCGTCCACCGTAAACAGACTGGACGTGCCGAACACTTCCTTCAGGAAGGTGGTCGGGTCGCTGACCTTGAAGGAATAGATGCCGAAAGCGCGCAGACGGATCATACCGAATTCCGTGTCACGCATCATGACAGGATTGGACGTGCCCCACTTCCGGTCGAGGAACTGTTTGGTGTTCACAAAATACACATCCGCCTTGAAGGGCGAATTGAAGCCGAACTTCCATGCCTTCAGCGCGGTCATGATCGGCATGTTGGAGGTACTCAGCTCATAGCGACCGGGAGTATACACGTCCGCCAGCTGCCCCTCGTTGACAAAGACGGCAACCTGGCTCTCCCGCACGGTGAGCTGTGCGCCCATCATGATCTCCTTGCCGTTCATGTCGTATTTGTGAACCATGGTGTCCTGCGTATTGTCCGTCCACTCGATAACGTCAATCAGCTGACCCTTGATGATGTTTGAAAAAAAGCCCATATTGTTCCCTCCTTGAAGTGATTATTCCTGCGCTAGCGCCGTCACGCTGGGCAGCACGCGGATACTCGTCAAGCGCAGCTCCAAATCAAGATACGTCCGCGCCTGATCCATGGATTCCAGCGTATGTTCACTCACCAGACTGGTGATGGATTCATCCTCCGTCTGCGCCACGCCCAACATGGGGCAGCACAGCAGACGCACATGATCCGGCGCAACCACCGCAGGCACCATGCGCATTCCATGGAATTCTGCGCCGAAGAAATTGCGCAGCGCCACCTCCAGCCGATCCGTTCCGTAATGCCATCGGCCGGAAAGATATTCGGTGCCGTCAGGCAGACTCAAATCTACCAGCACGCAGGGCGCTTCGGGATCCATACGGCTGCGCAGAAGGCGCATCCGGTTGATAACATCCTGCTTCGAAGCGATCTGCTCGGACAGCAGCGCACGGAAAAACTCATGACGACAGATTTGCAGCATATCCGCCTCGCCAAAGCTGTCGTTGGAAAAATCCGCGTGGGTACGATTCAGCAGGGAACGCAGCTCCGTGACGCTTTCCAGCAGCTCCGTGACATTCTTGCTGACGGCAAAAATAGGCAAAATAGGATAAAAGGCCATCAGGTGGGCATTCAATAACGCCTCCTCCTGCTTTTCCAGCGCAATACCGATACCGTCCACATGGTGCGCCTTCAGGCAGGAGATCGCACTCTCCGCCGAATTGCAGATGCGGGGGGCTCGAAAGCCCAGCGTCTCCCAAGTATTCACCCCTGCAAAAGCGTCCAGTACCTCAGGCCGATCCGTGACCAGCAGGATCTTATACATTCCTCATCCTCCGTTTTCCAAATAAGTCGTATGCGGAACGAATACATTATACCTTGCTTTCGCAAAAAACACAAACGGTTTTTCGTGAATTGTCAGCATTTCCCCCAAATTGTCCATTTTTCGGCACGTACCGTCACTTTCGTTGATTGTTCCCAAGGTAGTATTGCCGTAAAATTGCCGCATTCAGCTTCGGCGGAAGCAGCTTATGCAGCGCTACTGCCAGATGCTGATCCGGCTTGGCGATACATTTTCGGAAAGGAATATGTTTTTTCAGCAGCATCCGTGCCACCTTGCGCCCCAGCACCGCCGGGTCGGAGCCTCCCGATTCGTCCCGATGAATGGTCGCTGCCGCTCGGGCGCAGTCCGCATGATAAGGCGAAGCCACCGCTTCCGCCGCACGGCCGCGATAAGCCTGACTGCCGCCGCGATGGTCGCCCGGCTCCACCAGACAGACCTGCACGCCGAAG
>USCW01000231.1 GCA_900553315.1 uncultured Eubacteriales bacterium | reverse complement strand
TCGGGAGGGAGCGCGAGGGAGGGGCTTCTCTCAGAGAAGCCGCCTCCCTCGCATCCCCCCCACCTCCCCTCCCTTTGTTCTTTTTGTGTTTAGATGTTGCCTTTGAGTGCAGGGTGGGTATAATGGAGGTATCTTGTGAGATAAAGGAGCGCTTATGACAAAGATTCAGATGAAAACGCCGCTGGTCGAGATGGACGGGGACGAAATGACCCGCGTGCTCTGGGCGGACATTAAGGATATGCTCATTAAGCCCTACGTGGAGCTGAAAACAGAATACTATGACCTCGGTCTGCCCAACCGGGACGCAACGAACGATCAGGTCACCATCGACAGCGCCAACGCCGCCATGAAGTACGGCGTGGCTGTCAAGTGCGCCACCATCACCCCCAACGCTCAGCGCGTAGAGGAATACCACCTTCACCAAATGTGGAAGAGCCCCAACGGCACCATCCGCGCCATGATGGACGGCACCGTGTTCCGCGCACCCATCCTGGTCAAGGGCGTGTCCCCCACCGTGCGCACGTGGGAAAAGCCCATCACCATCGCCCGCCATGCCTATGGCGACGTGTATCGTAATTCCGAAATGCGCATTCCCGGCCCCGGCAAGGCCGAGCTGGTCTTCACCGATGCAAACGGTCAGGAGACCCGTCAAACCATCTTCGACTTCAAGGGTCCCGGCGTGGTGCAGGGCATCCATAATCTGGATGGCTCCATTGCCGCCTTCGCCCATTCCTGCTTTCAGTACGCGCTGGACGTAAAGCAGGATCTGTGGTTCTCCACGAAGGATACCATTTCCAAGACCTATGACCACCGCTTCAAGGATATCTTCCAAGAAATTTTCGACCGGGAGTATAAGGAACGTTTCGAGGCGGCGGGCATCACCTATTTCTATACCCTCATTGACGACGCGGTGGCACGGGTGGTGCGCAGCAAGGGCGGCTTCATCTGGGCGTGCAAGAATTACGACGGCGACGTGATGAGCGATATGGTCGCCACGGCCTTTGGTTCACTGGCCATGATGACCAGCGTGCTGGTGTCCCCCGACGGCAAATATGAATACGAGGCTGCCCACGGCACCGTCACCCGGCACTACTACCGCTACCTGAAGGGCGAGGAAACCTCCACCAACCCGGTGGCGACTATCTTCGCGTGGAGCGGCGCACTGCGCAAGCGCGGCGAGCTGGATCAGCTGCCCGACCTGATGACCTTTGCCGACCGGCTGGAAAAGGCTACCCTCGGCACCATTAACGACGGCATCATGACCAAGGATCTTGCCCTGCTCTACGAGGGCGAGGCTTATGCCGTCAACAGCAAGGAGTTTCTACAGGCAATTCAGGCACGGATGTAAAAAACACGTTTTTTCCGCTTGACAATTCGTGTCATCCGTCCTATACTGCAATCGTCCGAAGGAATGAAGGGGAACATGCCCGCAATCCCGCCTGACAGAGACCTCGCGCCATGGGCTGCAAGCGCGAAGAGATACGGCGTTGCGCGGATACCATCCCCCGACCTTGACCGGGTCACGACCGATAGCGCGTGGAAAAGTGGTTTTCCTTTGGAAACAAGCAGGGTGGAACCGCGGATGCTGATGTTACAGGCATTCGTCCCGGCAGAGATTCAGCCGGGATGAATGCCTTTTTTCATTCCCGGCGCAGGAAAACAAAAGGGAGGAATTATCCATGAAGGTCATTTACAACGACGGTCATGTGGCGGAATGCCCCGCCGAGGACGAGCTGCATGTCATCCGTCACACGGCGGCGCACATTCTGGCGCAGGCCATCAAGCATCTGTATCCCGACGCCCATTTTGCCTACGGCCCCGCCACCGAGAAGGGCTTCCACTATGACATTGATCTGGGCGACGTGAAGTTCTCCGACGAGGACTTCCCGGCCATTGAAAAGGAAATGCAGGCCATCGTCAAGCAGAACCTGCCCATCAAGCCCTTCGCGCTGTCCCGCGAGGAGGCTGTGAAGCTGATGCAGGAACGCGGCGAAATCTACAAGGTGGAGCATATCGCCGATCTGCCCGAGGACACGACGCTGACCTTCTATCAGCAGGGCGACTATATCGACATGTGCGTCGGCCCGCACCTGTGCTATACCAAGGCGCTGAAGGCCTTCAAGCTGACCGCCCTGTCCGGCGCTTACTGGAAGAACGACAAGGATAACAAAATGCTCACCCGCGTCAGCGGCGTTGCCTTCCGCAATCAGGAGGAGCTCAGCGAGTATCTGAAGATGATGGAAGAGGCTGAAAAGCGCGATCACCGCCGCATCGGCAAGGAAATGGGTCTGTTCATGCTGTGTGACGAGGGCCCCGGCTTCCCCTTCTTCCTGCCCCACGGCATGGCCATCAAGAATGCCCTGATCGACTACTGGCGCGATATTCACTATAAGGCGGGCTATGTGGAGGTCTCCACCCCCCTGATTATGAACCGCCACCTGTGGGAGACCAGCGGCCACTGGGATCACTACAAGGATAACATGTACGCCACCAAGATCGACGACGAGGACTACTGCATCAAGCCCATGAACTGCCCCGGCGGCGTGATGGTCTACCGCAGCCAGCCCCATAGCTACCGTGAGTTGCCCATGCGCGTGGGCGAGCTGGGCATCGTTCACCGCCATGAGCTGAAGGGCGCGCTGCACGGCCTGTTCCGTGTGCGCTGCTTCACGCAGGACGATGCGCATATCTTCATGACCCGCGAGCAGATTCCGGACGAGATTGCGGGCGTGGTGCATCTGATCAATCAGGTGTATAACAAGTTCGGCTTTGATTACTTCGTGGAGCTGTCCACCCGCCCCGAGAACTCTATGGGCTCCGATGAGGACTGGGAGGACGCGACCAACGGCCTGAAAGCCGCGCTGGAGCGCCTGAATATGCCCTACATTCTGAACGAGGGCGACGGCGCGTTCTACGGCCCGAAGATCGACTTCCACCTGCGCGACAGTCTGGGACGTACCTGGCAGTGCGGCACCATCCAGCTGGACTTCCAGATGCCGCTGAACTTCGGCCTGGAATATGTGGCCGAGGACGGCACCAAGAAGCGCCCGATCATGATCCACCGCGTGTGCTTCGGCTCCATCGAGCGGTTCATCGGCATCCTGACCGAGCACTTTGCCGGTAAGTTCCCGACTTGGCTGGCTCCCGTACAGGTGAAGGTGCTGCCCGTGTCCGACAAGAGCCTCGATTATTCCCGCAAGGTGTTCGAGGCGCTGAAGAACACCGGCGTGCGTGTCGAGCTGGACGATCGCAACGAGAAGATCGGCTACAAGATTCGCTCCGCCCGTCAGATTGATCGCGTGCCCTACATGCTGATCCTGGGCGAGAAGGAGATTGCCGACAACACCGTTTCCGTGCGTGACCGTGCCACCGACCAGACCGAGACCATGAGCCTCGAGGCCTTCATGGCGAAGCTGGACAAGGAAGTCAAGGAACGCATCTAAGTCCCCGCTAAAATCAAACATCAAAGGCGCGATGGTTCAAACCACCGCGCCTTTCTTCTATCTTCAAATATGTTCCACCCCCATTTGGTGGAGGATACACTTTCTGCGCAGTACGGTATCCCCAGCAAAAGGGTTTATCCTCAGTTATGCGCTGACGCGCATGACAGCTCCCTCTGCGGGCACGACCAAAGGACGGAGCCCGTCTGGCGGCTTTGCGATCGCCCTTTGGAAACCTTC
>USCW01000230.1 GCA_900553315.1 uncultured Eubacteriales bacterium | reverse complement strand
GGCCGCGCCGATTGAGGTTGCGGAACTTCTCTCAGAGAAGCCGCCTCCCTCGCATCTCCTTCACATTTCTCCTTGACAATAGGCGTAAGGTTGGATATACTAACTTTGTGATAAGGGAGTAATGGGCGCGAGTGTGCGTTGAGCTGTCAACATTCTGGCAAATCTGCCTGGCGGTTCATGAAATCATGAGACTTATCCGTGCAATAAAATGCGCGGGAAAGTCTCTTTTTCTTTTCCGCAATAAGGAGCGAGAGCATGAACATTTGGATCACGGTGGGGCTGTTCATTCTGGGCATCATCCTGACGATCAAGGGCGGCGACCTGTTTGTGGATGCGTCGAGCTGGATCGCCGAGGTTTCGGGCATTCCGAAGTTCGTCATCGGTGCGACCATTGTGTCGCTAGCAACCACGATGCCGGAAATGCTGGTGTCGATTTTCGCGGCGGCAGCGGGCAAGGTAGACATGGCCATCGGCAACGCGGTCGGTTCGGTCACGGCCAACTGCGGCCTGATTCTGGCCATTGCGCTGATCTTCATGCCCATTGTGTTTGACCGCAAAAAGAATTGGCCCAAGGCGGCGCTGCTGATTGCGGCCATGACGCTTTTGTGTGTGTGCAGCCTAAGCGGCAGCTTGGGCTGGGCGGGTATAGTGCTGCTGATTGTGGTGGTGGTGCTGTACATCATTGAGAGTCTGCACAGCGCACGGCAGGAAGAGAGCCGCAGTGAAAAGGTCAGCGCCACGGGCAAGGAAAAGGCCACGAACGTGGTCAAGTTCCTGTTCGGTGCGGCGGCGATTGTGGGCGGTTCACAGCTGCTGGTGAACAGCGGCAGCGACTTGGCGAAGTGGCTGGGCGTGCCGGAGCGCGTGATTGCGGTAACGCTGGTGGCGGTGGGTACGTCCCTGCCGGAGCTGGTAACAACGCTGACAGCGATCAGCAAAAAGCAAGCCAGCTTGAGCGTAGGCAACATCATTGGTGCGAACATCATTGACCTGTCGCTGATTCTGCCCCTGTGTGCGCTGGTATCCGGCGGCAGCCTGCCCGTTGCGGCGCAGAGTCTCGCGGTAGACTTCCCCGCTTGTATGCTCCTGCTGCTGATCGGTCTGGTGCCCCTCCTCTTCCGCCAAAAAGGCGCGAAGCTCCAAGGCATCATCATGTTGGCCATCTACGCAGGATACTTAGTAATCGTATTGTAAGGAGAGCTCCGGGGGAGGCGCTTCTCTAAGAGAAGCGGCCTCCCTCGGAGTTCCATTAATCTACACGCAGGCAGGTCGCGGCGGCTCTGTCAGCCGCCGTGACCACAACCAACTTGCAAGGAAACGCGCCCAACTTGCAGGGGCACGCAAGCATGAAGAAAAAGTCAACTCAAACCCCAGCTACTCTTCGGGAGGGGGCCCGGGGGAGGCGCTTCTCTTAGAGAAGCGGCCTCCCCCGGAGTTCCTACCCGTAATTATGAAAGGAGATTTTTTATGACGCCTTTGCGGGTGCCGCTGGACGGGCGGGTGACGGGGATGCCTTGGGATGAAATTGATACGGTCGTGTTTGACGTGGGGAACGTTTTGCTGTCGTTTAACCCGGAAAAGACACTGGAGGAATTGTTCCCGGAGGACGCGGAAAAGCGGCAGATCATGCTGGATACGGTGTTCCGCTCTCCGTGCTGGGTCATGCTCGATCGCGGCACGCTGTCGCGGGGGGAGGCCGTGAAGGCCATGGCAGGCCTGCATCCGGAGCTGGAAAACGATATTCGGTACGTTCTGGAAAATTGGATCGACCTCAAGGACGTGGTACAGGAGGGCGTAGATACGCTGAAGCGCTGCAAGGCCATGGGGAAGAGGTGCATCGTGCTTTCCAATTATCATGATGAAAGCTTCAAGCACGTCCAGCGAAAGTTTGATTTTTTCCGGCTGATGGACGGCTTTGTCATCTCTGCCGAGGTGCATATGGTGAAGCCTTGCGCGGAAATTTACCATTATTTGCTGGATCATTTCCATTTGGATGGGGAGCGCACGCTGTTCATCGACGACGCTCCGGCGAATATCGAAGCGGCGCTGCACTGCGGCATTCAAGGCATTTGTTTTAATAAATCCGGGAAGCTTTATCAATTTTTTGGACAATAATTTGACTTTGCGCTTTACAGGAACTTTACACAAGCGGGTGATTGTGCTATAATTTCGGATACAGGGGTGAAAGCCCCGAAAAGGAGGAACAACCTAATGAAAAAGGTATTGGCTTTGGTTCTGACCCTTGCCATGGTGTTCTCCATGAGCCTGACGCTCACGGCTAGCGCGGAGGACTACTCCGGCTACACCATTCGCATCTACTCTAATTCCAACTCCACCGAGCGCGTGAACTGGCTGGTGAACGCGGCGAAGGATGCGGGCTTCACGATCTCTCTGGACGATAACAGCGTTATCTCCGGCGACGTGAAGGCCATTCAGGCCGCCAATGAGAACAAGGACGGCGACATCCTGTTCGGTCTGAACGAGACCCGTTGGTCTCAGGTCGTGAACGGCACCTACGAGAACCTGTCCCTGATGGACTGGACTCCCGACTGGGCCGATCAGGTTGGTCAGTATAAATATGACGGCAAGGCCTACGGCCTGCTGATCCAGAACGTGCTGATGCTGTACCGCACCGATGATAAGGGCACCAACGGCGAGAAGCTGAGCTTCCAGCATTGGTCCGACATCGTGAACTGCGGCTATAAGTGGTATCGTCAGGGCAAGGTCGGCGGCACCACCAACAGCAACATCAACAGCGCGCTGCTGTACTCCTTCACCGATCCCACCTCTCCCGCCGGCGGCATCTCCGTGGACGGCTGGAAGATGCTGTGGAAGTATTGCAACGACGGCGTGTTCACGGGCGACAGCTACGGCTTCGATCCCCTGAACCGCGGCGACGTGCAGGTGTCCACCTTCTATTCTTCTTCGCTGTACGGCAAGATCGACGATGCGGCCAGCAGCTCCGATGCGCCTCTGACCGGCACCACCGAGCCCGAGAACTGGGCGCTGGTTGACATCGAGGACGGCACCTATTACATCGCTGAGTACCTGGGCATCCTGAACCGCGAAGGCCGCACCGACGAGGAGACCGCCGCTGTGAAGGCTTTCGCTGACTGGTTCGGCTCTGCCGAGACCCAGGCCGCTTGGGCGGATGAGTTCGACTCCTTCCCCTGCAACGAGGAAGCTGTGAAGGAAATCTATGACGAGACCCCCGAAATCTACACCTTGAAGAACTGCGCGCTGGAAAAGGTGGAAGGCACCGACATGACCTACGCCGAGTATGTGGGCGCGCACTCCAAGGAGTGGACCAACATCATGACCAACCTGGGCTTCTACTGGGCCGATAACAGCCAGGCTCCCGCAGAACCCGATTGGGATAACCTGGATTGGGCGACCCTGACCCAGGCTGCTGAGTAAGCATAGCTACATCGCATTGAAGTGATGTCCCTCGATAGGACGAGTCCCTGCGTGGGCTCGTCCTATCTTTATGTGAGGGAATAAGGAGTGTGGGGGAGTATCCTCAGTCATGCGCGATGCGCATGACAGCTCCTTCGGCGGAGGGAGCCAAGGGGGCCGCGTCTGAGGAGGCGAGGCGGTGGACGGGGGCCGTCTGCCAGCTTTCCAATCGCCCCGCCACCCCTTCGATGCGCTTATCTTGTGATTGGACCGTTCCCCAACGCTGGCAGGTC
>USCW01000229.1 GCA_900553315.1 uncultured Eubacteriales bacterium | reverse complement strand
TCCCCCGGCGCTCCCCCACCCCCCGCGTCTCTTCCGGAGGGAGTGCGAGGGAGGGGCCTTCTCTACAGAGAAGACCCCTCCCTCGCAAAACCATTTACTTCAAATACCTGTTCGTAGGCTTGGGAACGCGTTTGTTGCGAACGCGGCGGCGTTTGGAGATGCGGCGAAGAACGTAAATGAGCAGAATGAGAAGAAGAACGGGAGCCGCCATGTAGAGGACAAGCTCCAGCGTCAGGGGCGGGAAGGGGTTCGGATCGGCATCCGTCTCCTCCACGATCTGCTCAAGCGTCTTGGGCGCATTCTCGCGCATGGCCACCGTCCGTGCAGCCGTCAGGATGTACTCCGTGGCATTGCCGTTGTCATCGAAGTATGTCATCGTGCCCATCTGCTCCCCCGCTTCAATGGGCGCTTCAAAGTCCCGCGTGTAGGAGATCAAGCAGGTCACGCGCAGATTGTTCGCCATGTTCTCAATTTCGGACTTCGTCGCAATAATGCTCGCCACATTCGACGCGTCCGCCGCCTTGCACAGCAGACTCACGCGCCCCATGTCCGTGTCCGACAGAGAATAATTCGTCGTTTGGATCGTGATGGGGTTCATCTCGTACAGGTCGATGGGCGTGACATTCTGGTACTGCGAAAAGCCATAATCCATCAGCTTGATGGTATCCGCCCAGCGTCCGCGCTTGCCCGCGCCCAAAACCACGCTGATCAGATCAATGCCGTCCCGCGAGGCCGAACCTACATAACAGTAGCCCGCCTGACTGGTATAGCCCGTCTTGATGCCGGTACCATCGGCATAGTAATACTTGTTCGGGCTATCGCTTGTGCCGGGTGTGCGGTAAGAATTGTCACGCACGGTAATCGTCCTGGCACGGCGCTTGTTCGTCTTTGCAATGGCATAGGAGGTCGTGTTGGCAATCTCCCGGAAGGTTTCGTTCTGCATGGCCGCACGGGCAATGATCGCCATGTCCCGTGCCGTCGTGTAGTGATCCGGGTCGTGCAGACCGTTCGCGTTGGCAAAATGCGTGCTGGTGCAGCCAAAGGCCGACACCGCCTCGTTCATGTACTGCACGAAATTAGGAATGCTGCCGGAAACGGTTTCGGCAATCACGTTCGCGCCTTCATTGGCAGAACGCAGCAATGTACCAACCAGCAGGTCGCGGAAATTGATTTCCTCCCCCGCTACCAGCCCCATCGTTGTGGAGTCATCCGGCACAGTGACCGCGTTCTCGCTGACCAGCACCGTGTCCTCCATGGTGCCGTTGGCCTCCGCCCATTGAATGCCCAGCAGCACCGTCAGGATCTTCGTGGTGGAAGCGGGATAGCGCACCTCGTCGGCGTTCTTCTCATAAATGACCAAGCCCGTGCTTTGCTCGATCACAATCGCCGAGGGCGCATACAGCTGCTCGTCCTCCAGCAGCTCCGGGTGCTCCGCGTCGTAGGGCGTAGCGTCCGGGGCCAGCGTCGGCTCGACAAACGTAGTTTCCTCCGCCAGCGCACTCAGAGCGATACAGCACGTCATCAATAACGCCAGCAGCGCCGCAAGCAGTCGTTTTCTCAAAGGGGCGCTCCCCTCCCTTCTGTTGCTCTTTTCTTACATACAACGCGCATTATACCATTCTTTTTCCTCTTTGTACAGAAAAACGGCTTGCGCTTCTCCCGTGATACACTTACAATAGGAAACGTATCGACTTTAATGGAGTGAGGTAGCGTGAAGAAATACGGATTCATTGGACTTTTCTGCATGGCGCTGCTGTGCTGTGCCGTATGCTTTCCCGCCTTGGGCGAGGGCGATATGCTGGCCGAGGACGGCCCTGGCTACGAAAGTGAAGCCGTCCCCATGGACGATGATGATACGCTGATTGAGGAAGACCTCGAGACGCCCACGCTGCAATACGGCGACAGCGGCGAAGGGGTGAAAGCGCTGCAAGCCCGCCTTACCGAGCTGCATTATTATACAGGCAAAATCAGCGGTAACTATCTGGAGGGCACCCGCGCCGCAATCAAGGCCTTTCAAGCAGACTTTGGTCTGAATGCCGATGGCATCGCCGATGAGGATACACAGGCGCTGCTCTACAGCACCGAATACCGCCCCCTGCAATACGGCAGCTCCGGCGAGGATGTGAAGCAGCTGCAAACCCGCCTGACCGAGTTAGGCTACTATACCGGCAAAATCAGCGGCAATTATCTGGACGGCAGTCAGGCGGCTATCTCTGCCTTTCAACAGCGCAACGGCCTCACCGCCACCGGCAAGGCCGACGTGGATACCCAGACGCTCCTGTTCAGCGGTCAGGCCATCGGCAAAAACGACCGCGGAGGCGCCGCTACGCCTACGCCCATTCCTATCAACAGCTTTCTCGTGGACGAGGACGCGCCCGATCAGGCCGTTGCAACGCCGGAGGAATCCGTCCCCTTCGATGGCAACGTAAAGCGCGGTGCAAAAGGTACAAAGGTCAAGAAGATTCAAACGCGGCTGACCGAGCTGGGCTATTATTCCGGCCCCATCAGCGGCAACTTTCTTGCGAAAACCTCCGCTGCGGTAAAGGCATTCCAGACCCAGAACGGTCTGGAGGCCGACGGCATCATCGGTGAAGAAACATGGAACCTGCTGTTCAACGACGCCAATGTCGTTCTGCCCGATAACACCCCTAAGCCTACCCCGGAGCCCACGCCCGTGCCCTTTGCCGTGACTGTGGACGTGAATAATCAGGTGACGACCGTCTACGGCCGGGATGAAAACGGCGACTATACCGTCGTGATCCGGCAGATGCTCTGCTCCACCGGCACCGTAAAGAACCCCAGCGACGTGGGCGATTGGGTGCTCAGCGGCCGCACCGCCCGCTGGTGCTACTTCCCCAAGTGGGGCGGCCATGCCCAGTATTGGACGAAAATCAATCGCTCCATCGCGTTCCACTCCGTGATCTATAATTCCGTCAATACCATGGACTTGTCCGTGAAATCCTATAAGAAGCTGGGCACGCGCTGCTCGCATGGCTGCATCCGGCTCACCGTGGCGGACGCAAAATGGATCTATGATAATATAGGCAAAGGTACCGTCGTCACCATCCGCGAGGATCTGCCCGACGATCCCGAGCTTCGCGCCTCGCTGGAGCTGCCGCCGCTAGACTATAAGCGGATGCTCCCGCAGGTCACGCCCGAGCCCACCGCCACCCCCACCTATGTCAGCGGCAGCACGCCGCCCCTTCCCTTGGAGCAGATGAAAAAGAACAGCTCCGGCGAGGCCGTGTGGTATCTGCAAAGCAAGCTGAAGGATCTGGGCTATTACACTGGAACCGTTACCGGAACCTACCTGAACGGCACCGTCAACGCCGTGAAAGCCTTTCAAAAGGACGCGGGCATTAAGGCTGACGGCATTGCCAGCGTGAAGATGCTGGAAGCCCTCTACGCCGAGGAGTTGGCTACACCCGTCCCTGAAACGCCTACGCCCACTATGGAAGTTATCGCAACTCCGGAGGTTCAAGAGACCATCGCCATGCCGGAGGAAACTCCTGTGCCGAGCGATGCGGCAGAGAGAGAAAGCCTGTAACGCATGGGCAGATTTTCCCAAGATCATTCATTTCCAGCCCGTGGGAATATCCTCAGTCAGCCTTGCGGCTGACAGCTCCCTCTGCGGCGGCGAGATTTCGTGCCTGCGGGCACGACCAAAGGACGGAGCCCGTCTGGCGGCTT
>USCW01000228.1 GCA_900553315.1 uncultured Eubacteriales bacterium | reverse complement strand
GGAGGAGGGGCTTCTCTCAGAGAAGCCGCCTCCTCCCCAGAATCTCCCTCCAAAAACAAAAATCCGCTCCCGTCGATGCAAAACGGGAGCGGGACAATGGCAGCGTATAGGAGGGATGGAGATTACTTCAGGGACGCACCGAGCGCTTCACAGGCGGCAAGCGCATCAGCGTCGGGATCTTCTTGGCAGGTCACACTGTCACAGGCCAACACAATGCCAGCCGCACGGCAGTTGTCTTCCCAAGTGCGCATCCATTCGCCGTCGCCCCAGCCATAGGAGCCGAACAGAGCAACCTTCTTGCCCGCGAGGGACGGAGCTAGCTTTTCAAACAGCGGGCCGAATTCGTCCTCCTCCAGCTCCTCGCTGCCCATCGCGGGGCAGCCCAGCGCAAACGCGTCGTACTGCGCCGCAACATCCTCGGGAACCTCCGCGCAGGTCAGCAGCACACCGTCCGCACCCTTCGCCACAGCCTCCGCCATGGCCTCGGTGTGACCGGTGCCACTCCAGTAAATGACCGCTACCTTGCTCATACTTGAAAACTCCTTTCAAAGCCTTTTACTTTATTAGGGAAGAATCTATGTCCAGCGGCAGGAACCGCAGAACAAGCTCGTTTACGCCGCCACCGTCAAACGGCTCAGACTGAAGCCGCGCCGGTAACAGCTTAGATAAATGCGGCGGCACTTGCGATAAAGATCAAAGCGTCGTTCCGCCGCCTCGGCATTGCCGTAGGCCTTCCAACAGCCTAAACAGCAGTAGTTGCCGCCGTGGTTCTTAATGAAGCCGATCACGTCTTCTAAAGGATACGCCAGAAAAATGCCGATCTCGTGGGGAAAGTCCTCCCCACAGCGAATTCTTTCCGAAAGCATCCGGAAACATCCGTCTAAATCGCAGGGGGAGTAACCCAAGGTGTGGAGGAAGTCCGCCGTGTCCTTTTCCCGAAGAATGCCCGCCAGCATCCCGGGACGGTAGACATATACCAGACATCCATCCTGGCAACGCTTCAGCAAGCGCACCTCCACACCTTTGGCGGTCAGGAGCGGCGCGAGAGACGCCAGGTACTGCTCCGGGCTTTCCCCGGGGCACAGCCGATAGGAGAACAGACTACCGGCCTTGTGCCCGGCCAGCGTGGCCGCGCAGTGGGCGATCAGCGTCTCTTCAAAGGTCGTCCGCATAAAACCTTCCGCTCCTTCCCTTGCTTGTCTTCATTCGGTCTGTCCGGGACGGCCGGACGGCTCGCTTTCGTGGCCCACAAAAGTTAAGGAGGTTTAACCTTGGGGCTAAAAGAAAGCGGCTCATCGCCGATGGTTAAAGTGCCTTAACCACAATGAGCATATCATGACCTGCGGCGTGGTGTCAATACCCTTTTTGAAAAATTTTTCAAGAAGTTAAGGGACTCAAATTTTTCTGAAAAAAATAGCAAAAAAGGGGTTGACAGGAATACGTTAGCGGTGTTAAACTATGCGCCGGTTAGAGGTTAACGCCTGCTAACTAATCTTTAACCGAGAGGTTAGGAAAAACTAATCATCTTCAAGAGGAGGGTACACATGATGCCTTTGGGAATGGCAAGCGTGGGCGATGTGAATACCATCAAGAAGATCACCGGTCGGGACGACGTCCGCCAGCATCTGGCGGAATTGGGGTTCGTGGTCGGTGAGGAAGTTCGCGTTGTCAGCGAGCTTGGCGGCAACCTGATCCTTTCCATCAAGGACAGCCGTGTGGCGCTGGATAAGACGATGGCCATGCGCGTAATGGTGTGATTCAGTTGGCAGGCTGCATAAAAAAGGGAGGATACGAACCATGAAGACTTTACGGGACGTGAAGGTCGGGGAACACGCGGTCATCGAAAAGCTCCACGGCGAGGGAGCCTTGAAGCGCCGCATTATGGACATGGGCTTGACTAAGGGCACGGAAGTGTACGTGCGCAAGGTGGCGCCGCTGGGCGATCCCATGGAGCTGACGGTGCGCGGCTATGAGCTGTCCGTCCGCAAGGGCGACGCTGAGCTGATTGAGGTGCGGTAAGCGGAAACGCGAACCGTATTTCATTTGAATGAAGGTTAGCCTATTCTAACAATTTAATAGGGAGGAACATCACCATGGCAATTAAGATCGCCCTGGCAGGTAACCCGAACTGTGGTAAAACTACCATGTTCAATGACCTGACGGGCAGCAATCAGTACGTTGGCAACTGGCCTGGCGTTACGGTAGAGAAGAAGGAAGGCAAGCTGAAGGGTGACAATGACATCGTTATTCAGGACTTGCCCGGTATTTACAGCCTGTCTCCCTACACCTTGGAAGAGGTTGTGGCGCGCGGCTATCTGGTCAATGAGAAGCCCGACGCTATCCTGAATATCGTTGACGCGACCAATATCGAGCGCAACCTGTATCTGACCACGCAGCTGGCTGAGCTGGGCATCCCCATGGTCATTGCGCTGAACATGATCGACGTGGTTCGCAAGAACGGCGACAAGATCGACATGAAGAAGCTGGGCGCTGAACTGGGCTGCCAGGTGGTGGAGACCTCCGCCCTGAAGGGCGAGGGTAGTGTGGCCGCAGCGAAGCTGGCCGCTGAGACCGCGCAGAAGCATCAGCCCCGTGAGCTGCCTCATGTGTTCCAGGGCAGCGTTGAGCACGCCATCGCACACATTGAGGATCAGCTGGAGAGCGCGGGCGTGGTTGCTTCCAACCTGACCCGTTGGTACGCCATCAAGCTGTTCGAGCGTGATGAGAAGGCTTCCGCCGAGCTGAGCCTCCCCAGCGGCACCAAGAATGACATTGAAAAGGTCATCGCAGACTGTGAGAAGGAAATGGACGACGACGCCGAGTCCATCATCACCAATCAGCGCTATGCGTACATCAATAAGCTGGTCTCTACCTGCGTGAAGAAGGGCAAGCCGAAGGGTGCGCTGACCGTATCCGATAAGATCGACCGTGTTGTGACCAACCGCTGGGCGGCTTTGCCGATCTTCGTGGCCATCATGTGGTTCGTGTATTACGTCTCCGTGTCCACCATCGGTACGATCGTGACCGACTGGACGAATGATGTGTTTGTTGCTGAGATCGTGCAGGAGAATGTCCGCGGCTGGCTGGAAAGCGCCGGCACGGCTGGCTGGCTGACCGGTCTGGTGGTCGATGGTATCATCGGCGGCGTTGGCGCGGTACTGGGCTTCCTGCCGCAGATGATCGTGCTGTTCTTCCTGCTGGCCATCCTTGAAGACGTTGGCTACATGGCTCGTATCGCCTTTATCATGGACCGTATCTTCCGTAAGTTCGGCCTGTCCGGCAAGAGCTTCATCCCCATGCTGATCGGCACGGGCTGCGGCGTTCCCGGTGTTATGGCTTCCCGTACCATTGAGAACGACGTTGACCGCAAGATGACCATCATGACCACCACCTTTATCCCCTGCGGTGCGAAGATGCCCATCATCGGCCTGATCGCTGCGGCTGTGTTCGGCGGCAGCGCTTGGGTTGCGACCTCTGCGTACTTCATTGGTGTGGCGGCCATCGTGACCAGCGGTATCATCCTAAAGAAGACCAAGATGTTCGCCGGCGATCCCGCTCCCTTCGTGATGGAGCTGCCCGCGTATCACTTCCCGAGCGCGAAGAACGTTCTGCACAGCGTGTGGGAGCGCGCTTCCAGCTTTGCGAAGCGCGCCGGTACCATCATCCTGCTGTCCTCTATCGTGATCTGGTTCACCAGCAACTATGGCTGGGGG
>USCW01000227.1 GCA_900553315.1 uncultured Eubacteriales bacterium | reverse complement strand
CTACCTCGCCGGAGGGCAAGGTGGGCAAGCGCATGGTGCCAAAGCCCAGCAGGGATAGCTTTTCACCTTGAAAGGTACGATATAACATGATCCATTTATCCTCCATTGTGTTCTTATTTCCAGCATATCACCGTATGCAAGCGCAAACAATCCCAGCTCATACTGGTCTACAACTCGCATTTTCCTCTGCTCTATGTTATACTGCATAGGACAAGGAGGTCGCCTTATGTCGCTGAAGAGCATGGGACAAAACGCAATGGAGCTGGTACGCCGCGAGGGACTGCGGGCCGTACCGCATTATGCCTATACAAAATTCAGGATTTTTCAGACCCGCGATGCACAGCAGGCGCATAGCGCCGCACGTGCGCGGAACGAAGCGGGCTACAATGCGTGGCTCATGGCGCAGCAGCCGGACGCGGCGGAGCGCAAGCGTCAGCACAATACCGCCTTTTCCCACCGCCTGTCCTTTTTGATCCCAACCTATAATACGGAGCCCGCGCTGCTGGCGGCGCTGGTGGACTCCCTGCTGGCGCAGACCACCGACGCGTGGGAGGCCTGCTTTTATGACGGATGCAGTCCACGCGAGGACACCCGCCAAGCGCTGAAGGCGCAAGCGGCCCGCGATCCGCGCATTCGCGTAGAGCTTGGCACGGAAAACCTTGGCATTGCCGGGAACACGAATCGTGCGCTGGTCATGGCGCAGGGCGATTGGGTGGCGCTGGTAGATCATGACGATCTGCTGACCCCGGACGCGACCTATTGTGTGCTTCACGCTGCGGAACAGGGCGCGGATATGGTGTATTCCGATGAGGATAAATGCAGCGCGGATGGTACGCACTTTTTTGATCCGCACCTGAAAAGTGATTTTGCCCCGGATACCCTGAGGGCGGGAAATTATATCTGCCATCTGATGGCCATGGAAAAGGCGCTGATGGAGCGGGTAGGGGCTCTGCGGGCGGAATGCGATGGCAGTCAGGATCATGATCTGGCCCTTCGCGCCAGCGAACAGGCGCGAAAGATCACACATATTCGCCGCATTCTTTACCATTGGCGGATGCTGGACACCTCCGAAAGCCATCAGCGGGTGGAGAAGTGCGCTCTTGCCGCCGCCCGTGCGGTGGACGATCAACTGAAGCGGCTGCATCTATCCGGTCATGCGGAAAGCCGCGACTTGCAGGTGCATATTACCTACGATTTGCATCCCGAGGATACGGTCACGGTCATTGCCGTCTGCGACGCAAAGGGAACCCAGCACTGGCTGCGGCGGCTGGCACGCGTTACGCCGGAGCATCCGGTGCAGGTGCTGCTGATCGGCGCGGAAAAGGAGTGTACTTTTCAAGGTCAGCCCTGCGAACGCATGGCGGTCAAGGGCGGTCTTTCCGATACGCTGAACGCGGCGGTGCAGCGCGCACGCGGCACGTTCGTTCTTTTCCTGCATCAAGGTGTGCTGCCCATGAAGGCAGGATGGCTGTCTGCACTGCAAATGTATGCGCAGCGTTCGGACGTGAGTTGCGCGGGTACGGCATTGATGACGCCGGGCAAGCTATATCTCCATGCGGGTTATGCGGTGGGGGTGCCGAGCGTTGTGGTGAGCCATCATGCGGGCGTTAGCTACGTGAATCGCCCCTATATGCTCACCGACCGTTTGGTACGGAACGTGACAGCGGTGAGCGGTGCGGAGATGATGCTTCGCCGTGAAACGTTCCTGCGTCTTGGCGGCTTTGAATCCTATGCTTCCGATCTGCGTTGTGCGGCGCTGGGGCTGCGCGCGCAGGAAGCGGGTTTGCTGAATGTCTACGTTCCCGATGCCGCTGCCCTATGGCATGGTGCGGAGCCGCCCTGTTTGACAGCTCCGCCCTCCACTGCAGACGCGGCTCTTTTCCGCGCATCCTTCTCCCATCCCGTCGAGCACTATTACAGTCCCCTCTTCGACGCCGCTCAAGGCCAAATGCTGATTGATCTCACAAAGAAAGAACCGGAAGCGTGACTTGCGAGGGAGGGGTCTTTTCTTTAGAAAAGCCCCCTCCCTCGCGCTCCCTCTTGAAAAGACGGGGTAGGGGAACGCTGGAGGAGAGGCCGCTTCTCTCGAGGAAACAAAGCAGCCGCCCGGCCAGCGGAGCACGGGCACCCTGATTTTCCGCATGGCTTCCAATACATCCGTGCGCAGGCCGTCCTTATCGGCAAAGGGACTTTCGGGATCGAAAATGCCGCCGTAAATCTGACGATGAAAATGTTCGATAAAATGGCCGTACAACATCGGGTCGCGCTTGCCCAGTTTCCGCTTGGTGCGGATGCAGCATTGCATATTCATTTCGGGAACGTCCTTTCGGTGGATTTTGTGGCTGTATTTTACCATATCGTCCAACAAAGTACAATGGATGTACGTACCTTTTTCCGCGTGTATCGGACGCGATACCCCAGAACCTGACTCTTTACAAGCGGCGGCAGAGCCGTTACAATAAAAAAGACATTATGACATCACAAAGGAGACGAAATCGTATGATTCGCTTTGGCGCATTGGAAGCGGGCGGCACTAAAATGGTGCTGAGCCTGATGAGTGAAGAGGGCGAGATGCTGGAGCGCGTGAGTATGCCTACCCTGACCCCGGCAGAAACCATGCCCAAGATGATCGCATTCTTCAAGGAGCGGAACATTTCCGCGCTGGGCATCGGCTGCTTCGGCCCGGTGGACCTGAACCCAGCCTCTCCTACCTATGGCTACATTACCTCCACCCCTAAGCTGGCGTGGCGGAACTACCCCATTGTGCCGGAGTTCAAGGCGGCGCTGAATGTGCCCGTGAAGCTGGACACAGACGTGAACGGTGCGGCCATTGCGGAGCATGCGCTGGGTGCGGCGAAGGGGCTGAGCAGCTGCGTCTATGTGACGGTCGGCACGGGCATTGGCGGCGGCGTGATTATGAACGACAAGCCGGTACATGGTTTGGTGCATCCGGAGTTCGGCCATCAGCTGATGCGCGCCATTGCGGACGATCCCACGCCCGAGGGCTTCTGCCCCTATCACAAGGGCTGCTTGGAGGGTGTCGCCAACGGCCCCGCCCTGCAAAAGCGCTGGGGCTGCCCTGCGGTGGAGCTGCCGCCCGAGCATCCCGCGTGGGATTTGGAGGCTGGGTATCTGGCGCAGATGTGCATGAACGCCATGGTGATCCTCTCCCCGGAGAAAATCATTCTGGGCGGCGGCGTGATGCAGCAGAAGCATTTGTTCCCGCTGATCCGCAGGAAGACGTTGGCGCTGCTGGGCGGCTATGTACAGCATCCGACGGTGGAGAACGGCTTGGAGGATTACATTGTTGAGCCCGGTCTGGGTGTGAACAGCGGCGTGATGGGTGCGTACCTGCTGGCGAGGGAAGCGCTGGAGGAAGCATGAAAGTCATGATCGTGGATGGGCAGGGCGGCGGCATGGGCAAGGCTTTGGTGGAGCAGCTGAAGCAGCTCTGTCCCCAGCAGCCGCTACTGGCCATTGGCACCAACGCTTTAGCCACGGCGGCGATGCTGCGTGCCGGAGCCGATCAGGGTGCGACGGGAGAGAACGCCGTAGTCGTCAATGCAGCGAGGGCTGATTTGATTCTCGGCCCGATGGGCATTGTGCTTTGCGACGCGCTTCTCGGTGAGATCACAGCGCCCATGGCCTGTGCCATTGGTCGCAGCGAAGCGCACAAAATTCTCATCCCCGTTTCCCGCTGTCAAGTCACCATTG
>USCW01000226.1 GCA_900553315.1 uncultured Eubacteriales bacterium | reverse complement strand
ACCAAGCCGCAAGGAATCGCGCCCACCTCGCATGGGCGCACAAGCCGGGAGGAAAAGTCAAGCCTATTCCCAGCTACTCTTCGGGAGAGGGGGTCCGGGGGAGAGGTGCTTCTCTTAGAGAAGCAGCCTCTCCCCCGGAGTCTCCCCACGTATCCCCCAGAATCTCACTCTCCTGCGTGCTTCACTCCTAGGATTTCCAGCTCTTTGGCGGTGAGACCTACGCCGCGGAGCATCGCACGGTTGCCGCGAAGGGCCTCAATGGCGTTGATGCCCATGCCGCTCATCATTTCCTTGATCTCGTGCGTCCATGCCGTAACAAGATTGATGAGCCGCTGACTGCCCTCGTCGGGATCAAGCCGCTGCACCAGCTCGGGCACCTGCGTCGCAATGCCCCAGTTGCAGCGTCCCGTCTGACAAGCGCCGCAAAGATGACAGCCCATCGCCATTAAAGCACCTGTCGCAATGTATACCGCGTCCGCACCCAGCGCAATCGCCTTCACCACATCCGCGCTGGAGCGAATGGAGCCGCCGACAAGCAGACTCACCCGGTCACGAACGCCCTCCTGCCGCAAGCGCGTGTCTACCGCAGCTAACGCTAACTCAATCGGAATACCAACATTGTCCCGAATTCGCGTGGGCGCAGCCCCCGTGCCGCCGCGGAAACCGTCGATCGCTATTATGTCCGCTCCCGAACGCGCAATGCCGCTGGCGATAGCCGCTACATTGTGAACCGCCGCGATTTTCACGATCACCGGCTTCGTGTACCGGGAGGCCTCCTTCAAGGAGTAGATCAGCTGACGTAAATCCTCAATGGAGTAAATGTCGTGATGCGGCGCGGGGGAGATCGCGTCGCTGCCCTCGGGAATCATCCGCGTGCGGGCAATGTCGCCTACGATTTTTTTTCCCGGCAGGTGCCCGCCAATGCCCGGCTTCGCTCCCTGCCCCATCTTGATCTCAATGGCCGCACCCGCGTTCAGATAATCCCGATGCACGCCAAAGCGCCCCGATGCAACCTGCACGATTGTGTGCGGGCCGTACCGATAGAAGTCCTGATGCAGACCGCCCTCGCCTGTGTTGTAATAGGTGCCCAGCGCCTCCGCTGCCCGTGCTAAGCTGGCATGGGCATTGTAGCTGATGGAACCGTAGCTCATGGCAGAAAACAGGATCGGCACCTCCAGCTTGAGCTGGGGCGGCGTGTCGTCAATAAAGTCCCCGTTCGCGTCCCGGCGAATGCCCTCGGGCCGCGCACCTAGATAGACGCGGGTCTCCATGGGCTCCCGCAAGGGGTCGATGGAGGGGTTCGTCACCTGCGAGGCGTTGATCAGCAGCCTGTCCCAGTAGACCGGCAGGGGCTGGGGATTGCCCATGGAGGAAAGCAGCACGCCGCCCGACTGTGCCTGACGGTAAATCTCCGTCATGGCGGCGCTCGTCCAGTTCACGTTGCTCTTCAGCGCATTGTCGGATTTCACGATCTTCAGCGCCCGAGTAGGACACATGACCACACAGCGCTGGCAGTCCACGCATTGCCGCTCGTCCGCCAGCATCACGCCCAGCTTTTCATCATAGCGATGCACCCCGTTGGCGCATTGCTTTTCACAAACGCGGCAGACGGTGCAGCGGGCGGGATTCCGGACGACCTCGTAGGCCGGAGAAAAATAATCAGCCGCCATTACGCTCTGCCTCCTTTCCGGATAAAGATCACAGGCTCGCCGCCACGCGGCGACCATACGTTGGTCACATCGGGAGCCATCACGCGAATGGCGCATTCCTCGCTGGCTACATAGGCAATGTCCTCGGTCTCGGCTGCCACCATGGAGCGGAGCTTCAGGCGGTCGTTCAGCGCCATCATGCCGCCCTCAAAACCCACCAGAATGGAGAAGGGACCAGTAATCAGCAGGGAGGAAAAGCGGTTGCGCAGAAGCGTCATGCGCTTGCGCTCCTTTTCGGGGAGCCGGTCGATCTCCGACCAGAAGGGAGCGGCCACCACCGCTGCGGCCTCCTCCCACGTCAGACCCTGACGGCGCACCAGATAATCCAGCATATACGCAATGACCTCGGTATCGGTCAGCAGCTTGCAATCGTAGCCGTACATTTCCATGCAGCGGCGGTTCGCGTCGTAGGAGGAAATTTCGCCGTTATGCACCACGCTGATGTCCAGCAGGGTGAAGGGATGTGCGCCGCCCCACCAGCCAGGGGTGTTGGTGGGATACCGACCGTGAGCTGTCCAGCAGTCGGCGGCGTATTCGTCCAGACGAAAATAGCGGCCGATGTCCTCCGGATAGCCCACGCCCTTGAACACGCCCATGTTCTTGCCGCTGGAAAAGATATACGCACCCCGCATGCTGCGGTTCACGTCCAGCACATGGCGGGCGGTATAGGCCTTCTCGTCCAGCTCCTCTTCCTCCATGCGCCACGCCTTGGGCTGCACGAAGTAGCGCCAGATCAGCGGCGCGTCCGTCATGTCCCGGCTGCGGCGCACGGGCATGGGACTCATGGAGATGAAGTCAAAATAGCGGGTCAGATATTTTTCACAGTCCTCCCGGCAACCTTCGTTATCATAAAACAGGTGGAAGGCATAGCAGTCGGCGTGGTCGGGATACATGCCATAGCCCGCAAAGCCGCCGCCCAGACCGTTGGAGCGGTCGTGCATGGGCTCCATGGCGCGAACGATCACGTCGCCGCAGACCCGCTGTCCCTTTTTATGGAAAAGTCCCGCGATAGCGCAGCCGGAGGGGATACGAACCTCTCCCTCAAGGGGCCCCCGCTGGTGAGAGCCTCCTTCCTGCGTGTCAAAGGCGTTTTGCATTCTTGCGTCCTCCTTCATGCAAAAAGGCGTTTACTCCTTTTCCTCTGCACGCAGAGAAAGAAAAGAAGCAAACGCCATTGTTCGCTACAAAATGCATTATAGGCGCGCATGCCCTGCACGTCAACCCGACGGCTTGTACTTTCATTGTTTTGCAGGACGAGCTCCCGCCGGATGTCAGTTCTGCATTTTCGCGGTCAGCACCTGATTGACCAGTGCGCTGTCCGCCTTGCCCTTGACGCGGGGCATCAGGGTTTTCATGATGAGGCCCTTTTCCTTGGGGGTAGGGGCGGTGATGCCGAGTTCGCTGAGGACGCTGTTCAGTACGGCGGTGATCTCGTCGGCGTTCATCATTTTAGGCGCGAACTCCTGATACACGGCGATGCGGGCGGTATTCTCGGCGATCACGTCGTCCCGACCCGCGGGAGCGGTATCAATGGCCTCTTGGCACTGCTTGATTTCCTTGAGGATGACGGCGTTTTCCTCCTCTTCGGTCAGGTCTGCGCGCTTATCAATGGCCTTATTCTTTAGTGCGCTCAACAGCAGCGAAAGCGACTCCTTCCGCTCCTTATCCTTATCCTTCATGGCCTGCATCATAGCGCTTCTCACGACATCAATCTTCGACACAAAAATCATCCTTTCTTTATAGATCGTGGTTTTGCGAGGGAGGAGGCCTTTCGGTGAAAGGCCCCCTCCCTCGCGCTCCCTCTCGGAAAGCTGGTGGTGGGGAGACGCTGGGGGAGGCCGCTTCTCTAAGAGAAGCGCCTCCCCCGGACCCCCTCCCGAAGAGCGGCTGGGAATAGGCTTGACTTTTCCTGTGGAGGTTCGCACCCATGCGAGTTGGGCGCGGTTTCCTGCGAATGGGTTATGGTCACGGCGGCTGACAGAGCCGCCGCGACCTGCCCAACGTTGG
>USCW01000225.1 GCA_900553315.1 uncultured Eubacteriales bacterium | reverse complement strand
CTCGCCTCCGCAGAGGCGAAATCCTTCCGCGTCCGCAGACGCGGCTCCCCCCAAAGGCTCCCTTCGCAAAGGGAGCTGTCATGCGCTGCGCGCATGGCTGAGGATATCCCCCTTTCCCCCGTTCTCATTCTTGCCAACCTGTGTTATACTGAACATATCAAGAGTTGCAAAGGAGGCTTCCTATGGACGCTTGGTTGACTCGACTGCTGGCGCCGAAGCCTGCGCGTCACGGAACGATTATTTGGTGGCAGGGCGAAAACGCTGCCGCAGAGTTGTGCGAAGCATTAAAGGAACGAAATATTGCCCATGCGCTGGCCTTCGGTCAGGGCAGTGAGCCCATGGCGGCCCTGACGGACGCGCTGGTGGCGGCTGGGCTGGATGTGGAATGGGTGCAGGGCAAGACCCCGCAAGCCCGCGGCGACCGCACGGTGATTCTCACCGACGGGGCGGGCTATCCGCAGGCGGCACAGTTGGCGGAAGTCCTGCGCCGTCAAGCGAAGCGAGACGCGTCGAAGCTTCAGCCTATCCGCAAAGCGGACGCGGCGGAAACGGACGAGCCCGACCCGCCCGAAGGAAAAATTTCTTATGCGCTGAACATCGAAGACGCGCTTCGGGAGGAAATGCAGACATCGCCCCTGACGGCAGAAACCCCGGAGACGGAGCCCGCCGCCGTGGCCGAGGATACGGAAGCGATGCTGGAGCAGGCGGAAGCCTCTGCAGCAGAGAAAGCTTCTCCGGAAGGAGCGTCCGATACAATGACCGAGGACGCTGCCACGGCATCCGAAGCACCCGCACAGGAGCCGACAGAGCAAGCATCCGCCGAACCTTCTGACACAACGATTCCGATTCCCGCACCTACGCAGGAATTGGTGGCGCAGGAAGCGCCCGAGGAAAGCTATGCTGGAGCAGCTATGCTGGTCTTGGTGCCCCATCGGCTGGACGTGCTGCCTTTTGCGAGCATGTCCGCGCCGCCGGACGGCGTGGTTTTCATGCCGGGCTTTGCAGGGAACGTGGCCGAAGAGCATCTACGGGACGCACGGCTTTCCGCGCTGGCCACGGCGGTGGAGACGCTCATCTGCCGTAAAATTTCTCAGCAAGTGCGCAGAGACGCGCAGGAGGCGCTGTCCCTCATGGGGCAGGAGCCGCTGACGGCGGAGCTTGTCGCACGAATGACGCTGCTGGCGGGTGCGCCAACGGGCTACGCGTGCTGTTTGGGTGCGGCGGTGCATGAGGCGCACCCCGGCGTGCCGCTGGGCGAGGCGCGTCTGGCCTGCCTGCGGGAGCTGCTTCGCCGCTACGGCACAGACGCACGGCACGGGCTGCATCTATGCAGCTTAGGCGTGGGCTGCGGCGGAGAAAAAGCTTCCCCCGAGAGCAACAGCACGGCCTTTCTGCAATGGCTGGACAACGCCTGTGCGGCGTGGGGCGTGACCTCCGCATGGCGCTGTCTGCGCAACAACGAGCTTCCGGGACTGGCGCAGAGCGTACTCAAGCAGGTGAAGCTGGCCGCGCCGAAGCACCTTTCCGCACAGGCCTTGGCGGAAACGCTGGCCGTCCTGAAGGTGCAGGAAACGGATGGCTTTGCCATTGAGCAGTTGTGCGAAAAGCAGCGGGCATATTTCGATCAGGGAAAGACCCTGTCGCTGGATTTCCGTTTCCATCGCTTGGAGGCGATAAAGCGCTGGATGGATACCCATGAAGAGGCCATTCAGGAGGCGCTGTTTGCCGATCTGGGCAAGAGCGCCTTCGAGGCCTATGAAACGGAGATCATGCTGGTGCGGGAGGAGCTGCATTATCTGCGCACGCACCTGTCCTCGCTGGCGGCGACAACATGGTATCACGCGCCGCTCACCCAATGGCCCTCCCGCTGCTTCACCGTGCAGGAGCCCTATGGTCAGGTGCTGATTATGGCCCCGTGGAACTATCCCTTCCTGCTGTCGGTGGATCCCCTGCTGGCAGCCATTGCGGCGGGCAACTGCGTGGTGCTGAAGCCCTCGGCCTATGCCCCCGCCACGTCGAAGCTTCTGCATGAAATGGTCAACGAGCTGTTCGACCCGGAATATGTGGCGGTCGTGGAGGGCGGCCGTGCGGAGAATCAATCCCTGCTGGAGCAAAAATTCGACTACATCTTCTTCACCGGCAGCGTGGACGTGGGCAAGATCGTCATGACCGCCGCGGCACAGCACCTGACTCCCGTCACGCTGGAGTTGGGCGGCAAGAGCCCCTGCATCGTGGACGAGACCGCCGATTTGACGCTTGCAGCGAAGCGCATTATCTGGGGCAAGTACATCAACGCCGGTCAGACCTGCGTGGCTCCGGATTACATCCTGTGCCACGAAAGCGTGAAGGAGAAGCTGGTGGAAGTACTGAAGGGGCAGGTGCGCCGCTTCTGGGGCACAGAGCCGCTGAAAAACCCCGAGCTGCCCCGCATCGTGAACCGCAAGCATTTTAACCGCCTGTGCGGCTACCTTGCCAACGGTCAGGTGGAGATCGGAGGACATACCAGCGAAGAGACCCTGCAAATGGAGCCCACCGTGCTTTCCGGCGTAAGCTGGGATGACGCAGTGATGCAGGAGGAAATCTTCGGCCCGGTGCTGCCCGTGCTGACCTACGGCGACTTCGACGCGCTGCTGACGTTCCTGCGGACACGGCCTAAGTCGCTGGCGGGATACCTGTTCACCCGCAGCACGGAGCATGAAGACGCATTCCTCAAGCGCCTGTCCTTTGGCGGCGGCTGCGTCAACGACGTGCTCTGCCACCTTGCCACCACCTGTCTGCCCTTCGGCGGCGTGGGTGAAAGCGGCATGGGCAGCTATCATGGCCGGAGAAGCTTCGAAACCTTCTCTCATACCAAGCCCGTGCTGAAGAAATCCCTGCGTGTGGATGTGCCCGTGCGCTATCCACCGTATAAAAATAAGCGGAAGTGGCTTAAGCGCCTCAGCCGCTGAACACCCTAAAATTGTGAAGGAAACATAAATTTCCTGTTTGGGGCTTGTGATGAAATAAGAAGTTTGATATAATACGCAAAGACCCATTTTGAAAGGAGTTTTTTGCATGGATTGGATGTCTATTTTCTTCGGTATCAGCCGTGCGGTGGCTGAAACGACCGGCACGACCGGCACGACCGCTACCGATGGCGCCGTGCAGGAGATCAGCCCGGTGGCCAGTCTCATCAGTATGCTGCTTCCCATGGTGCTGATCTTTGTGGTGTTCTACTTCTTCCTGATTCGTCCCCAGAAAAAGAAGGACAAGCAGGTCAAGGACATGCTGAACAACCTGAAGGTGACGGATCGTATCTGCACCATCGGCGGTATCTATGGCACCATCACCGCGATTCGTGACGATACTATCACGCTGGCCGTTGGCAAGGACAACCTGCAGATGGTCGTGGCCCGCTGGGCGATCCGCAGCGTGGAGGAGATCTCCATCGAGAACGACGCCGAGGCGCTGAACTAAGGACGTGTTTTTGAAATACACCTTCAAGCACATTCGTCCGTGCATTTCATAAGGAACAGCAAAAACAGGCAGGAGTGCCGGGAGCTAGGCTCCCGGCACTCCTGCTTTTTTGGCGAGTTGAAAAAGCGGAATGTAGGATGGTGCAGCAAGAGGGCTTATCCTCAGTCAGCTTTCGGCTGACAGCTCCCTCTGCAGAAGAAGCCCAGCAAGGGGGCGCGTCTGCGGATGTGACCCAAGGACGGAGCCCGCCTGGCGGCTTTGCAA
>USCW01000224.1 GCA_900553315.1 uncultured Eubacteriales bacterium | reverse complement strand
TCTTTTCGAGAGGGAGCGCGAGGGAGGGGCCTTTTCTTCAGAAAAGGCTCCTCCCTCGCAAAATATAATGTGATTACTTGTACAACGGGCCGTATTGCTTGCAGGCGGCGTAGTCGGCGGCTTGCGCGTCTTGGGTGCCGAAGGCGGCCCAGCAGTGGGGGCGATACACCTTCTCGGCGGGAACGTTGTGCATCGTGACGGGAATGCGGAGCATAGAGCAGAGCGTAATCAGCTCGGCGCCTACGTGACCGTAGACCGTCACACCGTGGTTCGCACCCCAGTTCGCCATCACGCTGTATACGTCGCGGAACGCACCCTCGCCCGTCAGCTCAGGCACAAACCATTCCGTGGGCCAAGTGGGATCCGTGCGCTGATCCAGCTTCGCGTGCATCTCCTGCAGCAGCTTCACCGTGTAGCCCTCCGCGATTTGCAGCGTCAGGCCAATGCCGTCCACCACGTTCGCACGCAGCATCGTCACGGGCATCTCCGCCTGAGACTTGAAGTGGCTGCTGAATCCGCCGCCGCGGAAATATTCGTAGTTTGCACGGCACCAGTCCGTCGCGTTCAAGCAGGCCTTGATGTCCGTCTCCGTCATCTCCCAGAAGGGCTTCATCTTGCCCTCCGCGCCGCCCGTCGCGTCCAGCGCCGTGGCGCCGCTGTTCAGCAAATGAATGAAGCCGTTCGCCGCTTTGCCCTCGGGCTTCTGACCGGTCACGCGCTCCACCGCCGCAGGGCTCCAGTACGTGCGCACATCGTGGAAGCAGGGCGCGGTATTCGTCACCAGCGTGCCCAGCATCATCGACACAGCGTTCAGCGTGTCGTTCTCCGTGGCGAAGGGCGTGGGCTGACGCGCACCGTTCCAGTCAAAGGTGCTGGCCATGATTGCCTCGGTGAAGTCCGCGTTAGGCAGCCAGTCCGTCCAGTTGCGCTGCCCCTGGAAGCCCGCCGCAATCGCGCTCTTGCCCAGCGCTTCCTCGTGCCAGCCCATCTCGTCCAGCTTCTTGTTGCCATACATGATGTCGCGCACGATCAGCGTCATCTTCGTGACGAACTCCCAGTCCTTGTCCGCAGGCACGACCTTCGAGCGGCGAATGATTTCGGGAAGCTCCTTGCCCGCGTTGATGTCGCGGCCCTCGGGGCAGTTCGCCTTCACCCACGCCAGCGCCTTCTCGTACTCGTCATGATCGTAAATTTCAAGGGTGATGCGGCGGATAATCTCCGTCATGTCCACCCACTCGGCGCGAATGCCGAAATACTTCTGGAACATGTTGGTGTCACAGTAGCTGCCGGCAATGCCCATGGCGATGCCGCCAATGTTCACATAGGCCTTGTTCTTCATCCAGCCCACGGCCACCGCACAGCGAGCGAAGCGCAGCAGCTTTTCCACCACATCCTCGGGAATAGTGCTGTCGCCCAAATCCTGCACATCGCGGCCGTAAATGGCGAAAGCGGGCAGACCCTTCTGCGCATAGGCCGCCAGCACCGCCGCCAGATACACCGCGCCGGGACGCTCGGTGCCATTGAAGCCCCAAACCGCCTTGATGGTCTTGGGATTCATGTCAAAGGTCTCCATGCCGTAGCACCAGCAGGGGGTCACGGTCAGGGTCGCCACCACGTTCTGGGTGCAGAAATAATCCTCGCAGGCCGCCGCTTCCGCGCCGCCGCCGATCGTGCTGGGGGCAATGACCACCTGCACCGGCGTACCGTCGGGATAACGCAGGGTCTCGATCAGAGCCTTAGCCGCCTTGGCCATACCCGTGGTCTGCTCCTCAAGGCTCTCGCGGATGCCGCCCCAGCGACCGTCAATGACCGGACGAATGCCAATCTTGGGATACAACATGATGTTACTCCTCCTTTTGTTCTTCCGCGCTCGGATATTTCTGATAGCCGGGATGCCGCCCGGTTACATGATAGTAGTTCTCCCGCAGGTCCAGCAGCTTGTCGATCTGCGGCCGCGGAATCTCCTTCGCCCCGCCCAGCAGGTGCGCCGTCAGGCTGATCTTGGCATAGAGCTCCAGCGTCTCCATGCGGTAATAGGCCGTGATCAGGTCACAGCCTACCGTCAGCGCGCCGTGATTCTGCAAAAGCAGCACGTCGTGCTTCGCCAGATAGGGCGCAATCGCGTCCGGCACCTCGTAGGTCGAGGGCGTGCCATAGGGCGTCAGCGGAATGGAACCGATGGCAATAACCGTCTCGATCATGGAATACTCATCGAGACTCTTGCCCGCCACCGCATAGCCTGTGGCCGTGGGCGGGTGCGCGTGAACCACAGCGCGCACATCCTCCCGCTCCTTGTAGCAGCGCAGGTGCATCTTCATTTCGCTGGAGGGCTTCATGCCGCCTTCCAGCACGTTCAGCTCCTGATCCACGCGAAGAATCATGTCCTCGGTGATAAAGCTCTTGCTCACGCCGGTGGGCGTACACAGAAACGTGCCGTCGTCCAGCTTGACGCTGACGTTGCCGTCGTTAGCCGCGACCCAGCCCTGCTGCCACATCTTGTGACACACATCGCAGATTTGCAGCCTGAGCGCATGAAGGTCCATGGCGATGCCTCCTTTTTTTCGCTTACTTTTCGGATAGTATGATTATACCACTTGCGTTTGGAGAAAACTTTTGATATTATGGCAGATCATAGCACGATCTTCACTTTTCTGTGTAAGGAGGCCCGCCATGCAGTCTCTGCGTTATCACGAGAACCGCCCCCGCGGCTCCATGGATTTTCCGCTGGAATATCACCGCATCGACCAGCACCATCCCCGCTATGAAATGCCCTATCATTGGCACGAGGAGTTCGAAATTTTGCAGGTACGGCAGGGCTCCTTTGACTTGACGCTGAACGGCGCACCCTATTGTCTGCGGCCCGGAGACGTAGCGTTCATCACCTCAGGGATGCTCCACGGCGGCGTACCCCACGACTGCGAGTACGACTGCATTGTGTTCGATATGCGGCTGCTGCTCAAGAGCAACGACCATTGCAAGCGGCAGATCGCAGACATTCTTAATTTGGAGCTGACGGTGCAGCCGTTTTTTGCCAGTGACGACCGGGTCATCCGCCATACCATTCCGCCTCTGTTCGACGCGCTGCGGGCGCAATGCAGCGGCTACGAGCTCATCACGCTGGGGTGCCTGTTCCAGTTTCTGGGAGAGGTCTATAAGCACGGCGCGTATACCCTCTCCCGTGAACAGCCGACGCTCACAGCCAACAAGGTCATGAAGCTGCGGCGGGTATTTGAGATGATTGAAACGGAATACGCCCATCCCATTACGCTGGATCAAATGGCTGATACGCTGCACATGTCCCCGAAATATTTCTGTCGTTTTTTCAAGGGGGCCACTCACCGCACGCCCACGGAATATCTGACCTACTACCGCGTGGAGGTCGCCGCCCATGAAATCGTTTCCACGGATAAGAGCCTGACGGAGGTCGCGCTGGACGCCGGCTTTTCCAGCCTGAACTATTTCATCCGCACCTTCAAGCGCTGGAAGGGTGTAACGCCGGGGCAGTATGGTCGGGAGATGAAGAAGTGAGGCTGGCGTGCGTCTTCCTGCTGAGGCTATGCACGATTGCGGCGGAGGGGAGTATCCTCAGTCAGCCTTTGGCTGAAAGCTCCCTCTGCGGAGGGAGCCCTTTGGCAACGCTTCCCGCAAAGCCTCCCCTGAAAGGGGAGGTGCCCGCCATAGGCGGGCGGAGGGAGCCCTTTGGCGACGCTTCCCGCAAAGCCTCCCCTGAAAGGGGAG
>USCW01000223.1 GCA_900553315.1 uncultured Eubacteriales bacterium | reverse complement strand
TCTGGGGGGAGAGGCGCTTCTCTCAGAGAAGCGGCCTCTCCCCCCAGCGTCCCCCTCCCCCCGTCTTTTCAGAAGGGAGCGCGAGGGAGGGGACTTTTCTTCAGAAAAGTCCCCTCCCTCGCAAAACTCAATCCCTTAATTGTTGTTCGTTCTCCATAGACGGGCGCGGTCGCCGGCGCTGAGAACCTTCTTGCGCATACGGAGGTTCTTGGGGGTGATTTCGAGGAGCTCGTCGTCGTCGATGAACTCAAGGCACTCCTCCAAGGTCATGGGATGAACGGAGATCAAGCGCATCGCATCCTCGGAAGCGGAAGCGTTGCGCATATTCGTCACATGCTTCTGCTTGCACACGTTCACAACCAAGTCGTCTGGGCGCGCGTTCTGACCTACAATCTGACCCTCGTAAATGTTCTGACCCGCTCCCACAAACAGCGTGCCGCGCTCCTGCGCATAGAACAGACCATACGAGGTGCTCACACCCGTCTCGTGCGCCACCAGCGCGCCTACACTGCGGTGCGGAATGTCTCCCTTCACCGGCTCGTAGCGCTCAAACGTCGCGGACATAATGCCCTCGCCGCGGGTATCCGTCATAAACTCGCTGCGATAACCGAACAGTCCGCGGGACGGCACCAAGAACTCCAACCGCACGCGATCCAGACCGCTCATATGCTCCAGCGTGCCGCGGCGGCGGCCGATCTTCTCAATGACCGCACCCGCAGAAGCCTGCGGCGTATCCACCACCAAGCGCTCAATAGGCTCGCACTTCACGCCGTCAATCTCCTGATAAATGACCCGGGGCTTGCTGACCGCGAACTCATAGCCCTGACGGCGCATGTTCTCGATCAGAATAGACAGATGCAGCTCACCGCGTCCACAGACCTCAAACGCGTCCGTAGAATCCGTGTCGTTCACCCGCAGGGACACGTCCGTCTGCAATTCGCGCATCAGCCGCGCACGCAGGTGACGGCTGGTCACGTAGGTGCCCTCACGACCCGCAAAGGGGCTGTCGTTCACCTGGAAGGTCATCGTCACAGTGGGCTCGGAAATCTTCACAAAGGGCAGACCCTCCACCTTGCTCGGGTCGCACACCGTGTCGCCGATGGAAATATCCTCCATGCCGCACAGCGCCACAATGTCGCCCATGCTCACGGACTCGGCAGGCACGCGCTTCAGGCCATCATACTGGAACAAGCCGCTCAGCCGCCACATGGGGCTGGTCACGCCGGTTTCAAGGTTGGTGTGAATAACGTTCATGCCCGCCTTGAAGGTGCCGCGGGTCACGCGGCCCACGCCGATACGACCCACGTACTCGTTGTAGTCAATGGTAGAAACCAGCACCTGCGCGGGGCCGTCCGCGTCGCCCTCGGGCGCGGGAATATACTTCAAAATCGCATCGAACAGGGGCCGCAGGTCGGTACCGGGCTGCTCCAGATCAAGGGTCGCCGTACCCTTGCGGGCGCTGACATACAAGATGGGGTTCTCGATGGTAGTCTCGTCGGCCTCCAGATCGATCAGCAGGTCGAGGATCTCATTCACCACTTCGTCGCAGCGAGCGTCGGGGCGGTCGATCTTGTTGATAACGATCAGCACCTTCAGCTTCAGCTCCAGCGCCTTCTTCAGCACGAAGCGGGTCTGGGGCATGGGACCTTCAAAGCTGTCCACCAGCAGCAGCACGCCGTCCACCATCTTCAGCACGCGCTCCACCTCGCCGCCGAAGTCCGCGTGACCAGGGGTGTCCACAATGTTGATCTTGGTACCGTTATAATGTACGGCGGTATTCTTGGACAGGATGGTAATGCCGCGTTCACGCTCAATGTCGTTGGAGTCCATGACGCGGTCCACCACCTGCTGATTCTCGCGGTACACGCCGCCCTGCTTCAGCATCTGGTCCACCAGCGTGGTCTTGCCGTGGTCAACGTGGGCGATAATAGCAATATTTCGAATATCATTACGAATCATAGATACTTCAAACCTCGTTTCTATGTCAAAAGAAGGAATCATTTACAGTCGATTCGCCGTTTCCGCCAGCTCCAAGCCCTCATTATTCTCGCAGGCCAGACGGATGCTCCATTCATTTTCAAACAGCAGCACGTCTCGTCCGCGGCTGTCCTGCGCACGGCCGGAGGAAGAGGTCAGCTTCAAGTCCTTCACGTCCTTGGGGGTTTTGACCACCCAGCGGACGTAATGGAAGGGCATACTCTCCATGACGATCTCCGTCTGATACTCCGTTTTCAGCCGGTGCTCCAGCACTTCAAACTGAAGCACGCCGACCACGCCGACCATGAATTCCTCGCGGCCCGTCTCGGTGCGGATGAAGGTCTGGATCGCGCCCTCCTCCGCCAACTGGGTAATACCCTTCTGGAACTGCTTGCGCTTCATGCTGTCCATGGGGCGAACGCGGTTGAAGAATTCGGGGGCAAACACGGGGATGTTCTCATAATGCAGCTTGGGACCTGAGGAAAGCGTATCGCCCAACTGATAAATGCCGGGGTCGAACAGGCCGATGATGTCTCCGGCCCAAGCCTCCTCCACAGCCTCGCGCTCGTCGGCCATGAACTGCTGCGGCTGCTTGAGCGCCACTATCTTATTCGTGCCGGAGTGCCACACCTCCATGCCCTTTTCAAACGCGCCGCTGACAATGCGCATGAAGGCCAGCCGGTCGCGGTGGGCAGGGTTCATGTTGGCCTGGATCTTAAAGATGAAGCCGGAGAAGTACGGCTCCTCGGGGCCGATCATGCCCTGATCGCTCTGCCGGGGCAGGGGCGGGGGCGTATATTGCAGGAAGCACTCGAGGAAAGGCTCCACGCCGAAGTTGGTCACGGCGGAGCCGAAGAACATGGGGGTCAATTCGCCCCTGCGCACCGCGTCCAGATCAAACGAATCGCCCGCTACGTCCAGCAGGTCGATTTCATCCTTCAGACGGTCACGATAATGCTTGTCCAGCGCCTTTTCCAAGGCAGGATCGTCGATGGAAATATCAGTCTTTTCCACCATGCGCTTGCCGTGGTCGCCGCCGGTGTACAGCTCCACCATGCGGGTATCCCGGTGATACACGCCTTGGAAGTCGCCGTCCACACCGATGGGCCAGTTGATGGGGCAGGAACGAATGCCCAACACCTGCTCCAGCTCCTCCATCAAGGCGAAGGGATCTTTCGCGGCGCGGTCCATCTTATTCACAAAGGTGAAAATGGGGATATTGCGCATCCGGCAGACCTTAAACAGCTTGATGGTCTGGGCTTCCACGCCCTTTGCCGCGTCAATCAGCATGACCGCCGCGTCAGCCGCGACCAGCACGCGATAGGTATCCTCCGAGAAGTCTTGGTGGCCGGGAGTATCCAGAATATTAATGCGGTAGCCATCAAACTCAAACTGCATGGCGGAGGACGTAACGGAAATACCGCGCTGCTTTTCAATATCCATCCAGTCGGAGGTGGCGTGCTTATCGCTTTTGCGGGCCTTCACGCTGCCGGCAGAGCGAATCGCGCCGCCGTAAAGCAGGAGTTTTTCCGTCAGGGTTGTCTTACCGGCGTCAGGGTGAGAAATGATGGCGAAGGTTCGCCGTTTTTCCACCTGATCATGCAGCATGGCGGCAAATTCCGGCGTTTGAATTGCGGGCAGCATGGCACACCTCCTAAGGTACATCTTTCATTCACGCAAGCACTTATTTTACATCGAAAAACCCAGTACTGTCAAGAAATTTACAGAGGAAATTGTGTGGGGATATGTAGGAGTGTCAAGCATAGGTTACACATAGCGCATCAGAGAGCAGTCAAGGGAA
>USCW01000222.1 GCA_900553315.1 uncultured Eubacteriales bacterium | reverse complement strand
CAGCCGCCGTGGACACAACCCAGCCTATCGGAGACCGCACCCCAACTCGCAGGCGGGACCAAGTAAGCAGAAGCGCCCACCTCAAACGCCAGCCGCTCTTCGGGAGAGGGGGTGCAGGGGGAGAGGCGCTTCTCTCAGAGAAGCGGCCTCTCCCCCTGCATACCTCTTCACAATCCCGCCCATTTGCGGTACAATAGCCGTAAACGAGTTAAGGGGTGGGCGCATGACCAAGTGGACAGAACAGCAGCGGGCTGCGATTGAGGCAAGAAACCCTACGCTGCTGATTAGCGCTGCGGCGGGATCGGGAAAAACCGCTGTGCTGATCGAACGAATCATGGATCTTCTTCGGGAAGGACTTTCCCTCGACCGTATGCTCATCGTGACCTTTACCCGCGCCGCCGCTGCGGAAATGCGCCAGCGCCTCCATAAACGCCTCTGCGAAGAAGCCGCCAACGACCCGCGCTGGGCCAAGCAGCTCGACCTGCTGCCGCAAACGCAAATTTCCACCATTCATGGCTTCTGTCAAACTGTCCTGAAAAGCGACTTTCAGGCTGCCGGCATTGATCCCATGTCACGTATCTGTAATGAAGCAACCGGCAACACCCTTTTCCAGCAGGCCATGGAGGAAGCTATGAACGACCTCTGCGAAAAGGAAACACCGGATTTCATGCTGCTGATGGACTCCTTTTCCCAGCAGGAAATCTTCGATATGTGCCAGCAACTGGAGCATTTTCTGCTGTCACTCCCCCATCCCTTTGCGTGGCTGGAAGAGAAAATTGCCGCAATCCCACTTCAAGGGGAACTCGAAGAGCACCCTTGGTATCAAGCGCTGCTGCGGCAGCTTCCACTTGAGGTGGAGCAGCTGCATACGCTCTGGGAAAATCAGCGGGAGCTTTTCAGTCAGCCGTGTGCCGTTTTCGGCTATGCGCCGCTGCTGGAAGCTGATGGTTTTCAGCTGCGATCGCTTCGCGGATTAGCAGGAAAAAAACTTCTGAACGCCCTCGCGGGGCTGAATTTTGGTCGAGCCACCGCGCAAAGGGGGCTGTCCGAAGAAGAAAAGGCGTGGAAAGACGTCTATTTCGAGCTGCGCAAGAAAATGAAGGATCAGGCGAAGAAGCTTTGCGACAACTTGAGCTTTTCGGAAGAACAGACACGTATGGAACTGTGTCAGGTGCAGCGGCTTGTGCAGGGCTTGGCGGCCATGACACAGGAAACACACCGCCGCTTTCAGGAGAAGAAGCGCCGTCGGAACCTGCTGGATTTTAGCGACTTGGAACAAATGACCCTCGGTGTGCTGGAACAGGAGAGTGTCTGTGAAAAGCTTCGCCGGGAGTATGACGCGGTTTTCGTGGATGAATGTCAGGACGTATCCGCCATTCAGGACGCAATCTTGCAGAAAATTCATGATGAACAGAACAGCCTTTTCATGGTAGGCGATGTGAAGCAGAGCATTTATCGCTTCCGCTTGGCCGATCCGACACTTTTTCTGGGACGAATGCGCATCTTCAGCACGGAAAAAGACGCTGCTGAGCGTCGAATCACGCTGCAAATGAACTTCCGTTCCGACGCAAATGTGCTGGAAGCCACAAACGATCTCTTCCGCACGCTCATGCGCCGGGAGGTCACGGAGTTGGATTACCTTCCGGAGGATGAGCTGATTCCTGCGCCGGGACGCGCCGAGGGCGCACAGGTGGAGATGCATTTGCTGAATGCGGCGCCCATGCAGGCGGACGAGGAAAGCGAGATCGCCTTTGCCACATCATTGGAAGCGGAAGCAGCACGCTGTGCGGAGCTGATTCATCAGCTGCACCGTCAGGCGGAGCCTATCGCCTATCGGGATATGGTGATTCTGATGCCGAAGGTGCGCAATCTGGCGGAGCGCGTGGCCGAGCTGTTGGAAAGTCAGGGCATCCCTGTGTACTGCGACATGAAGGGCTCCTATTTTGATTTGCCCGAAATTCGCGCTATGCTGGATCTGCTGCGGGTGCTGGACAATCCTTTGCAGGATGTGCCGCTGCTGTCTACGCTGAAATTGCCAGGTTTTCATCTCACCGATGCGGAGTTGGCGGACATCCGACTGACAGACAGCGGTCGAAATGTGCCGTTTTATGTGGCATTTACCAAAACCATGGCGGAGGACACGCCGCTGGGACTGCGCTGCCGGCAGGTGTGGGAACAGCTGGAGACATGGCGCTTCCGCTTGAGCACGCAGTCGCTTTCGGCATTTTTATGGGAAGTCATGCAGGAAACGGGCTATTATGCCGCCGTGGGCGCTTTGAGCGAGGGCGCAGCCCGACAGGCGAACCTTCGGTTGCTTTGCCAGCGCATTACGGAGTACGAGCAGATCAGCGACGGCAGTTTGCAGGGATTTTTACAGTCGGCGGAGGAGCTTCGCGCCAGCGGAGAATCCCGTTCGGCGACGCTGCTAGGCGAGGAAGAAGATCTCGTGCGCATCATGACCATTCACAAAAGCAAGGGACTCGAGTTTCCCGTGGTCTTCGTGCTGGGCTTGGAGCAGCGTCTGTTTCTCAATCAGAAAGGATATCTGCATTGCCATAATGAGTTGGGCGTGGCGCTTCCCTATGTCAACAAGCGTCTGCGCATTCGACGCGGTACCATCGCGGATCGTGCATTTGTGCAGCGTCAGCGGGAGGATGAATTAGCGGAGCGGGCGCGGCTGCTGTACGTTGCCATGACGCGGGCCAAGCAGCGCCTCTATCTGCTGGGCAGCACCAAGGATTGCAAACGGCGTTTGTGGTTCACGCCAAACAGCGCGTCTCGCGTATGGCAGGGTCAGTCCATGCTGGATTGGATCATGTGCATGTTGATGGACGATCCAGCTTTGCGGAAGGATTACATGGAGCAGCTGCAACTGAAAAAGCCGCTTTCCACAGGTCATCCACAGGCCGCAAACCATTGGAAAATCAAGGTTTTCGACTTACACTCTTCACAGCCTGTGGAAAAAAGAAAAGTTATCCACAGCATTCTTCCACAGCTTGAAGCAAGCGTTTCCGGCACTTCTGTGGATGAATTGGGGAAACGCTGGGAGCATATGTACGAGCAGCCGACGTTCGTGCCGCTGAAGACCTCCGTGTCCTCGCTGGTGCGGCAGATGCACGAGGAACAGTCTGCACCGGATGCGCCCGAAGAGGAAACCGCCGAGGATAAGCGTCAGCCTGCGGGTATTGTGCCGCTGCGCATGGAGGAACTGCCGCCGCTCCCGAAGTTTCTGCAAACGGAGACAATCACCGGCGCGCATCGCGGTACGGTGATCCACAAGGCGCTTTCGCTGGTGAATTTGGACGCGCTGCGGCAGTCTGACAAGGCGGAATGGTCCGCGCTGTTACAGCAACAGCGGCGAAGCTGGCTGAATCAGCAGCTTTTCACGCCCGAGGAAGCGGCTTTGCTGCGCGTAGACGATTTGACTGCCTTTTACCGAAGTGATATAGGCAGTCGCGTGTTAGCGAGTACGGAGGTTCACCGGGAATGGAGCTTCAATTTCCGGCTTTCGCACGATCGTCAAACGCTGGTACAAGGTGTGATCGACTGTGCGTTCCGCGAGGGCGACGCATGGATTTTACTCGATTACAAGACCGACCGCATTACCGATGCAACCGTCTTCGTTACCCAATACGCCCCGCAGCTTCATCTCTACGCCCAAGCCCTCCAAGAAATCACGCTCCTCCCCGTTCAAGCTCTCTGGCTCTACTCCATCCAAAAACAAAAAAGCTACCAAGTAAAGGATTAAGCATATGCGAGGGAGGCGGCCTTTCTGCGAAAGGCCCCTC
>USCW01000221.1 GCA_900553315.1 uncultured Eubacteriales bacterium | reverse complement strand
GGCCGCGCCGATTGAGGTTGCGGAACTTCTCTCAGAGAAGCCGCCTCCCTCGCATACCCCCGTCTCCCTCACTCTTCCATTGCTTTTGCGAGATCGTTGAGGGCGGCTTCGTTGAGTTGGGAGCCGCGGAGGGTGACAGTTGGCTCAACGACGGTGATTTCCTTCATCTGGGCCAGCACGCCCTTCATGGTCCTCACCGCAGAAGGGCCCCAAGAGCCGTTTTCGATCAGGCCGAAGGTGCGCTTCTGATAGTTCTTGATAAGTAAGTGGTGGAGGAAATCCTCCATGCAGGGCACCGCGCCGCCGTTGTAGGAGGCGGAGGCCAGCACAACCTTGCTGTAACGGAAGGCCTCGGAGAGCGCCAAGGACGCGTCACAGCGGGCCAGATCCAGCCGCTGAACCTCCATGCCAGCCTGTTCCAGCTTGTCCGCCAGCAGATTCGCCGCCGCGGCCGTGTTCCCGTGCAGGGACGCATAGGCCACCAGCACACCGTCCGTCTCCGGCGCATAGCTGCTCCATAGATCATACAGCGCAATGACCTCCGGAATGGTGTCCGTCAGCACCGGGCCATGCAGCGGGCAGATCATCGCAATGTCCAGCCCCTCGGCCTTCTTCAGCACGGACTGCACATTCGCGCCAAACTTGCCCACAATATTGAAATAGTACCGCCGTGCTTCGTCCGCCCAAGGCTCGTCTGCGTCCAGCGCACCAAACTTGCCAAAGCCGTCCGCGCTGAACAGTACCTTGTCCGTGCTGTCATAGGTCATCATTACTTCGGGCCAATGCACCATGGGCGCCATAACGAAATGCAGCTCGTGACGGCCCAGAGACAGCACATCGCCCTCCTTCACCTTGACCACATTCGACAGGTCAACATCGAAGAACTGCGGCAGCATCTGGAAGGTCTTGGCATTGCCCACAAGCTGAGTCTCCGGGTGCTTCTCAAGGAATACGCCCACGCTGGAAGCGTGATCCGGCTCCAAATGGTTCAGCACCAGATAATCCACCTTGCGGCCCGCCAGCTCCCGCTCCAGATTCGCAAGGAACTCCGCCGACTTGCGGTGATCCACCGTGTCCAGCACGGCCACCTTCTCGTCGAGGATCACATAAGAATTATAGGAAATGCCGTTCGGCACGGCGTACTGTCCTTCAAACAGGTCAATATCCCGGTCGTTCACGCCCAGATAGCGAATGTCCTGCGTCAGCGTCAAGGTGCATCGTCTCCTTACCTGCGTCATTTTGCTGTCTTTACCCGCCAGAGGCTGTCAAAGTTCTGTAACGGATTAATTATACACAGATTTCCCGCGAATGAAAACCTTTTTTTCCATGAAAATGCCGCAATGGGCGATCGTGGGAAAAGCAAATAGAGAAAACGTCCACGGCAGCTTGCCGTGGACGCAGCTTTATCAACTTATTCTCCCTTTTCCAGCTCCATTTTCATGCTGGGAATGAGCGCGGAATCCGCCGGTGCGAGAGGCGGAAACTCGGGCGCCATGTCCGTCAGGGTGTCCAGCAAAATCTCGCTGACAAGATAGCGGGTGTACCACTTATCATCGGCGGGCAGTACATACCACGGAGCATAGGGCGTAGCGGTGGCGTTGATGCAGTCCTCATAGGCCGCGTCGTATTCCGCCCACAGAGCGCGCTCCTTCATGTCCGCCGCGGAGAGCTTCCAATGCTTGTCCTCCCGCTCAATGCGGTCGAGGAAGCGCTTCGTCTGCTCCCTCTGGGATACGTTCAGGAACAGCTTCACCATGCGATAACCGTTCTCGTATAAGTATTCCTCATAGTGCCGCAGCTGCCGATAGCGCCGCTCGAAGAAGTCCTCGCCGATGCACCGGGGCGCAAGCTTGTAGGTCTTCTCCAAATGATGCACCCGCACCACCAGCACATCCTCATAGTGGGAGCGGTTCAGCACGCCGATCTTGCCCCGGGGCGGGATGGCCTGTTCAATGCGCCACAGATAGTCGTGGCTCAGCTCGATGCTGTTGGGAGCCTTGAACGCGTGAACCTCCAAGGCCTGCGGGTTCAGCGCGGAAAAAACGTGCTTGATGAGGCTGTCCTTTCCGGCAGCATCCCGGGCCTGCATGGCGAAGATCAGCCCCTCCTGCCCTGCGGCGTACAGCTTTTCCTGCAATACAGCCGCTTTGCGCAGGTTTTCCTCCGTGCGTTCCTTCAGCTCGGCCTTCTGGGCCTTGAAGGCGCTTGCATCTGTGGCTGCTTCCTTCAGGCGAAGCTTCTTCGTACCGTCGTAGAGATAGGCTTTTGCGGACATGCAAAAACGCTCCTTTGCTTGGAATGACACCAGTATATCATATTTCGACAAAAGGAGCAATTACGCGTCCGACCTGGCGAAGGCGTTTTTCATTTCCACGCTGGCGGAGAACAGCACCTTGTTTAGCAGATCGGTGGTCAAGGCCTGTGCCGTATCCGCGATCTTCTGATTGCATTCCGTCAGGTAGGCGGCCGCGTCTTCTGCCGGCTTCGCCTGATAGGCCTCGTCAAACTCCTTCAGCAGACGGTGCCCCTCGGAAGCCAGCTTCAGCTGGTACCGCTCCACATGGCTGATGCACGCCGCGTAATGCGCATCCGCCAACGCCCCCGCCAAACGGTTCGCCCAGTAGAAATTGTTCGTGTCCGCATCCTTGCCGGTGTTCGCTAAATAGGCGGGCGTGGCGTTCACATTAGCGTAGAAAGGCACGGCTTCGTTAAAGGCGTTGGAGCCCACGGCAATCCATTCCACGCCCATCATTTCTGCGGACACATAGGGCCGCAGCTGGGTAATGGCCACAAAGTTGTTGCGGTTGATGCCAATGGGGCGGTACATGCCGCGCTTGCTCTCCTCGCCGTGATGGCCATAGGGGTTGTAGTCCGTACCCTGATAATAGGAGGACAGCACGTATTTCACGTCTTCGACCGTCACCTTGCGCTCAGGCACCATGCTCCACGGCAGATCGTCGGATTCGGGGGTATAGTCGGCCTGCGGCCCTTCCCAGCGATGGGTACGGGGATTCAGGCAGCGAAGCATGAACCACGCACGGGGCGTGTTGTAGGAATGGTCTGCATCGCTGCGGCTGCCGAAGGCTCCCCGCGCATCAAAGCGACGGTTTCCCGCCGGATCGGGCGCATTCATGGCCGCATCCAAATGATTTTCCTTGACAAAGGACAGCAGATCAGCCGCGCAGAGGTGATCCTTCTTTGCGCCGTAAGCGTCCACAAAGTCAAACCAGTCAATGCCCTGCTGATTGGGCATGACCACATAGGAATCGTCAGGGACGCGCTTAGCCATCCAATGATGACCGCCGATGGACTCGAACCACCAAATTTCATTCACATCCTGAAAGCCGATGCCATTCATCTCATAGGTGCCGTACTGCTCAATGAGCTGCCCCAGACGCAGCACGCCCTCCCGGGCGGAATGGATATAGGGCAGGGTAATGGTGAGCATATCCTCCTCGCCGATGCCGCCCTTCTCCAGCGGGTCAGCGCCCAGCACCCGGGGATTGGACGTAAGGGTCTCCGTTTCACTCATGGCGACGTTGCAGGCGTTGATGCCCGCCTCGCCCCAGACGCCCTCATCCGGCAGCGCGTTCGGCATGGCGGTATAGCGCATGGGGTTGTCCGGCAGGTCAATTTCCACCTTGGAAATGACGCTTTGGTAATGCCGGGGCTGTTCCTCCGGGGTCACGACGATGAACTTTTTCGGGGTGAAATTTCCCGCGCCGGAATCCTCATTCCGAGCCATCAAGGTAGAGCCGTCATAGCTGGCCTTTTTTCCCACCAGCAGCGTAGTACATGGCAT
>USCW01000220.1 GCA_900553315.1 uncultured Eubacteriales bacterium | reverse complement strand
GGGTGCTCATGGAAAGCCTTGCTATTCCGTCCGAGGAAATGTCCCTGCTTACGCGGCTGATAGGCGCGGTGCAATGGCGGCTTCAGCCCCATCAAGGCACAAGCATCCCCGTTGCGCTGCCCCTGACGGAACTGTGGTCGTTGGGTCTTAGCGGCGACCGGCCCTTGCTGGCGGTCTTTCTGGCTCGTGCGGAAAGTGCTTTGCTGCCCCTCGCGGTGCATTTCGCCGCGTGGCAGCGTGCCGCAGGCTTGCCGGTCGAGTTGGCGCTTGTCGCACTTGAAGAAACCGAAGGCCCTGTTTATGCGACCGCAGAGGAGCTGCTTGCCGCCTCCTCCCTGCGCGACCGTCAGGGCGTTGCGTTGCTGTATCGTGGTCGGCTTTCCTCCCAGCAGTATGCCCTGCTCCATGCGGCGGCCAGCCTTTCTCTCGATGACCGCCTTGGTTCCGTAGAAGCCCAACTGGGCGTCCTGCGGCAAACGCTGACCCCCACTGCCATGGCGCCGCTGCCGCCTACGCCGCCGCCCGCATCCCCTGATGACGACTTGCTTTTCCCCAACGGCTATGGCGGCTTTCTGCCCGAGGGCGGCTACCTCATGCAGCTTCCCGCAGGGCGGGAAACGCCCGCGCCTTGGTGCAATTACCTGAACCATCCGGGCTTTGGCACGCTCTGCTGTGAAAGCGGACTGCTGTTCAGCTATGGCGACAACAGCCATCTACACCGTTTAACCCCGTGGGTGAACGATCCCGTTACCCCGCAGGGCGGCGAATATCTGTTCATCGAAGACCTTGAGACCGGCCGTTTTCTCTCTCCCACGCGCTTACCCTTCGGTGCGAAGCTGGACTGTACCGTTACGCACCAGCCGGGTGTGACCGTCTATCAAGCGGACGGCGATACGCTTCGTCTGCAATGGACATGCTTCACCGACGCAGAGGCCGACGCGGGCTGCCGTCAGCTTCGTCTGCGAAGCCTCGTCAAAGGCTCGCGCCGACTGCGGCTCCACGTCTGCATCCGCTTTGTACTGGGTACCGATCATCGAGCCGAGCCCTTCACCTGCCTCACGCCGCTTCCCGGTATGGTACTGGCTATGAACCCCAACTGGCCCTGTCTGGCCTTTGCCGCCGCGCTGGATGAAGGTGCGGAGGGCTTCCGCATGAGTCCCGCCGCCCTGCATGGTCTCTGGGGTCAAGTGCCATGGGGGCTTCTTTCCCCGCGAGATCGCCGGGAGCAGGACGCGGAACCGCCCCTGCGCGGCGCGGCTGACCGAGGCAACGTTGCTGTTTTGACGCAGGAGATCACCCTTGCTGCAGAAGGTTCCTCTGTTTTTACCTATCTGACCGGACTTGCGCGTCAGCCAGAAGAGATCGAGGCGCTGCTTTCCCGCTACCGTCAGCAGGGTGTTCGTGCGCTGCTGCATCAGGTACAAGCGTTTTGGAGCGCCGAATTGAGTCTGCTGACCTGTCATGTGCCCTCCGAAGAATTGGCGCTGGCTCTGAACAGCTACCTGCCTTATCAAGTGCGCGTGGCGCGTCTTTGGGCGCGTGCCGGACTGTATCAGGCGGGCGGGGCCATCGGCTTCCGCGATCAGCTTCAGGACATGACCGCATTGATGTACACGCATCCTGATGAGGTACGCCGTCATCTGCTGCTCTGCGCCTCCCGGCAATACGAGACAGGCAACGTGCAGCATTGGTGGCATCCCGGCGGTGCGGGGGTGCGCACGCGCATTACAGATGATCGGCTGTTTCTGCCTTTCCTGACCGCATGGTACATGCAGCGCACCGGGGACAAGGATGTGCTGGCCGCCTCTGTGCCCTTCCTGATGGGTGCGGACATTCCCGACGGGCAATCCGACCTATATCATACCGCCGCCCCCACGGCCTACGCCGCACCGCTGATGGAGCATTGTCTTCGTGCCCTGCGCAGTCTGTCCTTTGGGCCGCGCGGCATCCCCCTAATGGCAGGCGGCGACTGGAACGACGGCATGAACCGCGTCGGCGGAGAAAGCGTTTTTCTGGGGTTCTTCCTCTGCCGGGTGCTGAAGGACTTCGCGCCGCTCTGCATTCCAGAGGATGCGGACGAGCTGCTTCAAGTGCGGCAGCAGGTGCTGTCTGCCTTGGAAGCGCACGCTTGGGACGGCGCATGGTATGTTCGGGCGTGGTTCGAGGATGGACAAGTATTGGGCAGTCGGGAAAGCCCCGCTTGCCGCATTGACCTATTAAGCCAATGTTGGGCCGTGCTGGGCGGTGCGTCGCAGGATCGTGGAGCACAAGCGCTGCAAAGTGCGCTGACGCAGCTGCATCGACCGTCGCCAGGGCTTACGGCGCTGCTTACGCCGCCCTTCCCGGAAAGCATTGACGCGGGCTACATCAGCGGTTATGCGGAAGGTCTGCGCGAGAACGGCGGGCAGTACACCCATGTGCTGCCGTGGCTCATTTGGGCGCTGGCGGAGCTTGGGCAGGCCGACTTAGCATGGGAGCTTGTGCATGAGGCGCTTCCGCTTCGCCACGCCGACACGAAGGAAAAGGCTGACCTCTATCGTTTGGAGCCCTACTTCACCGCAGCGGACATTTACACCGCTTCCGGGCAAGAAGGCCGCGGCGGGTGGAGCGCTTACACCGGGAGTGCAGCATGGCTCTACGTGGTCATTCTGGAGCAGCTGCTGGGTTTTCACAAGCTTGGCTCCCGTGTGATGCTGCGTCCGCGTGTGCCGGATGATTGGGACGGATTTGCGCTGACGCTGCGTGTGGGACGCTCCACATGGCATTTTCAATGCCGCCGGGATGCGGCCTTTCTGACGGTGGACGGTGAGCGTCTCACGGACGGTGCGGTGGAGCTGATTGACGATGGACGCATTCACGAGGCAACTTTTCCGCTTCGCTGACGCGTTTCTCAAATTGTGAGATTGTCCCACTTTCGGATGGACACGCGGCCCTCGCGCATGATAAACTAAAGCAAAACCAAAGCAAGGAGGCGAAAGCCATGGAAAAGATTTCTTCCGCCCCCGAGGGGAGCGGGAAGTTTATTCCCCGCTACGAAGGAGAGCTTCGCAAGCACATTCTGCGCGTTCCGCCCATTATTCGGGAGTGCAGCGGCATTGTAATCTTTGGTCGGCGGATCAAGTCCATTGCCTTCACTACGGACGTATGTATCGTGCGCAACATGGATGCGGATGCGGTGCTGGCGGTTTATCCCTTCACGCCGCAGCCGATCATTACGCAGGCGCTGCTTTTAGCGGCGGACATCCCGGTATTTGCGGGTGTGGGCGGAGGTTTGACGACGGGCAGACGTGTTTGTACGCTGGCGGGATATGCGGAGCTGCAGGGTGCGGCGGGTGTTGTGATGAACGCGCCCACGAGCAACGAAATTCTCTCCGAGGTTGCGCGCATCACAGACATTCCGACGATCATTACCATTGTGAACGACCAGGTAGACTTCCGCAGTCGGATGGAGGCCGGGGCGGCGATCTTCAACGTTGCGGCGGGTTCGCAAACGCCCGCGCTGGTGCGAAAGATTCGCGCCGAGCTGCCGGACATTCCGCTGATTGCGACCGGCGGCCCCACCGACGAGAGCATTCGTGAGACGATTCAGGCCGGCGCCAACGCGATCTCATGGACGCCCCCGCCCACCGCCAGTCTTTTCAAAGAGTCCATGGCCGCCTACCGCGAAAATAAGCCACATCCGTGAGAGAGTTGCGAGGGAGGCGGCTTCTCAGAGAGAAGCCCCTCCCTCGCGCTCCCTCCCGAAGAGCAGCTGGCGTTCAGCTTGGGACGTTTTTACTTACTTGGTTCCGCCTGAAGGTAGGGTGCGGTTCCCTGCAATTTGATTGCGGTCAC
>USCW01000219.1 GCA_900553315.1 uncultured Eubacteriales bacterium | reverse complement strand
GGGAGGGAGCGCGAGGGAGGGGCCTTTCTCTGAAAGGCCGCCTCCCTCGCATACCCCTATCCCAAAAGCCCCCCGGAGTCACTCTACCATAGACATATTTACCATAAAGTCGCCGTTCCACCAGACGCCGCCGCAGAGGGTGTCCCAGGCGGAGCTGCTGAAATAGAAGCGGGCGCGGCGGCAGGAGGCGGCCTTTGCCAGCGTGTTCACCATGCTGTACGCCATCAAACGCTCCTCATCAGGTGTTAAACCGCTGGTGCCTGTCACAAAGGTCGCGGATAAATTCACCAAGAGCGTGTCGCCCTCCACCGAAAAGCCCAGAATGTCCGCATCGCCCAGATAATCCGGCAAAAGCGAGCTGTAACCCAGCGCCGCCTCCGTCACCGTGGGGCCGTCCAGCAGCCGCAATAACAGCGCACGGGGATTTCTCGCCGCGTAGTATGGCATGGGACGATGCACCTCCACCAAGCGTTCGCCGTGTACCAGATATAAAACAGCTACATCCTCCAAATACGCCGCGAAATCACTTCGCGTCATCCGCCCGTCCGGGAAAGAGATCATGCGGTTCTCGCTGGTCAGCACGCTGGTCAGCAGCCGACCGCCCACCCAGCATTCCACCGCCGTCAGCGACGGAATAAACGTCGTCAGCGTGTAGGTCAGGCTGGCGTAAAAGCCCGCAGGGTCTACGTCCGCCTCCCGAAGCGTCGCCTCCAGCCCCTCCGCAAAGCGCAGCGTCGCTACCCGCTCCCCCGTGTCCGATTGCGTGTTGATCTGCGGCGCATAGAGCATCAGCCCCTCAACGTCCGGCATGGGGGAAGCCACGGTCAGCACCTGCGGTCCCGCAGACAGCGCCTGCACCAGTCCCGCCGCCAGCTGCGCCGGGGACTGCCCCACAAAGGATACGTCGCGGGTCTCCGCCAGTATTCCCGTGCCCCCCGCCGTGGGGAAAAAAAGCGTCGCGTTCGCCGTCAGACTAACCAGCGAAGCATCCTCCCCCAAGGCCGGCTTGCGTGCATCCAGCTGATTCCAACTGGCTTCTAGATCCGCGTCCGTCTGCGCCGTCACCGTGCCGAGGGGAAGCGCCGCCGTAATGTCCATGGCCACCGCCTGTCCGGAAACCAGCACGTTCAGGCTCTCCACGCCATAGGGCGCGAGGGTCGCCGCCATGCCCTGACAGGCTCGGTAAAAGGAAGGATGATCCAGCTGCAAAGCCGAGGCCGCCAGCGTCACCGTGCATACGCCGCAGGAGATCTCCACCGGATTCACACCCGCCAGCTGCAAGCGCACATCGCCGCCCAGCGCGTCCACCCGCCGATTAGCCTCAAAGCTGAACAGCGCCCGCAAAACCGTCTCTGCCGGGTGTTGACCATGGTTCAGCGTCAGCTGCACCTGCTGTGCCAGCAAACGCGAATGGTCTCGGCTGGGAAGCATCAATTCCACCTGCGCGGTGTAGTCCAGCGCAGCATCTCCCACAGGCGCGGTATACGGCTGCGCTGCGGGCGGAAGCGTAGCGGAAACGCCGCTGTCCGTGATCTGCCGCTGGGTCGAGGTACAGCCGCCCAGCAGCAGGGTCAGACCCAAAAGCGCCGCCAGAGAACGTTTACGCACGAGCCTTTCCTCCTTCATGCAAGCATACTGAACAGGGCTTCCAGCTGCGTCCACGGCAGCTTCCACAGCCCGCCCACGCGGGTCATATGCACCATGAGCCCGCCGATCTCGCCGGTGATCCCCGCGCTGTCCTGACAGCAGAGCCGCAGGGTCAGGTGAACGGTCTGTCCGTCCGGAGAAATCGTCCCGCCGGAGAAGCCGAAGGACACCAGCATGGGCGCATCCGACAATGCTGCGGCGAAGGCTTCCGTGTCGGGCGCATCCGTCGTGTAGCTCCGCAGAAGCGCCGCATCCCGAAGCCGCCACGCGTCCAGCAGCGCGCGAAGGGTGTTGGCGGGGGTCAGCAGATAGCTGTCCTGCCGGGAGATCGGTTCCGTGAGCTGTGTATCGTCGGAGCCGTCCAGAAACCAGCTTTGATGCAGGCGCAGACTGTCGCTGACCACATCGGTCTGCTCCACCAGCATCTGCACACTGTCATACTCGCAGTTTTCTGTAACGGTCGCCACAATGCTCTGCATACACAACTGACGGCGAAGGGGCGCTTCCGTCTGCCAATAGGCATCCTGCGCCCAGTCGGCGGGCTCATCCGCCCACCCCTTCAAGATATTGCTGCTCAATGTCACAAAGAGCGTTCTCCCCTGCCCTGCGGCAGAAAGGATAGCGCACCCCTCCGGCAGGGTGCCGGTCAACTGCGTGGAGCGCGAGCCGGGGCCCTTGGCCAGCTCCTGCAGCAGCGTCCACTCAAGGGACTGATCCGGCGGCACGGAAATGGTGCGCACCTCCGGGGCCAAGTAAGGCTGATCGCCATAGCGGAAGTAAAGCGTTACCTCTCGGCTGACGGAAGCGGACAAGGGCGCTTCCACCTGCGGTAAGGCGTCCTCGACCTCCGGAGCCAGCGTGGAGGCCGCGTCCCGCACAGGATCGGGCATAATCTGCGCACAGCCGCCCAGCAGAAGACACAGGCTCAGCAGAAGCGCCATGCGTCGAAAGTGCTTGTTCATTCGCCCTTCACCTCCATGGGAAGCTCCACCCGGAAGGTACTGCCCGTGCCCTCCTGACTTTCCACCGTCACGGTGCCATGGTGCAGCGCGACGATCTGCTTCACAATAGAAAGCCCGAGACCCGTGCCGCCCGTCTCCCGAGAGCGAGCCTTATCCACACGATAAAAGCGGTCGAAAATATGCGGCTGATCCTCGGCGGGAATGCCGGGGCCGTCGTCCGTCACAGCAAACACCGCCTGTTTGCCCGTGCGGAATACCGCCACATGGATATGACCGCCCTCCGGCGTATACTTCACGGCATTCTCCACCAGATTGTACATCACCTGTTCCAGCTTCGCGCCGTCCGCCGTCAACAGTAAACTTTCCGAAAGGTCGGCGGTGAGCTGCTGTCCGCGCTGTTCCGCCATGGGCTCCAAACGGCGCAGGGTGGACTGTGCCAACTCGCACAGGTCGAGGCTCCCCAGCTTCAGCGTCATGGCGTGGCTATCCATGCGGGTGAGGGTCAGCAGGTCGTTAACGATGCCGGTCAGCCGGTCGATCTCATGATCCATGTCCTGCATGAATTCCGTGCGAAGCTCTGCGGGCATATCGGGCTGAGCGATCAGGCTTTGCAGCATGATCTTTAGGGTAGTCATGGGCGTTTTCAATTCATGGCTGGCATTGGAGACGAACTGATTGCGGCTCTGGTCGAGGGATTCCAGCTTTTCAGCCATAGCGTTATAGGCCTGCGCCAAGGCACGCATTTCGCCGGAGCCCTTCACCTGCACGCGGGCGGACAGATCGCCCTTGCCCATGCGCTGGATGGTTTTGGTGAGGCGTGCGATGGGTCCGGTCAGTACCCGGGAAAAGATCAGCGCCGCGATCATGGCCACCGCCGCGACTGCCGCAAAGGCGGTCAGCATTTGCCGCTGCACGCCGCCGAGACTGATCATCAATTCCTGCACGGAGGACACCAGCACCACCGTACCGATGGTTTTGCTTCCGCGCACCATGGGTGCGGCGCAGACGCTGACATAGTTGCCGGGCGCCTCATCGGCGGGACCGGTTGCGTCCGTCAGCGGATGGATGCCGTAGGCGCTGCCCGTGCTCTGCGTCAGCGCCGCGACCACCTGCGGCAGCTCCAGCCGCACGCCCAGCAGAGCGGCATAGCTGTCCAGCTGCACCTTGCCCTCCGCGTCCGTCAGCAGCAGCCGTCCGCCGCCAGCCGCACCGCGCATGGACAGAATCAGCGT
>USCW01000218.1 GCA_900553315.1 uncultured Eubacteriales bacterium | reverse complement strand
CCGGTCGCTAAAGCGACTTCACTATTCCGCAAGCGGAATAGTGAACCTCTGACAGATCCCTCTGCGGAGGGAGCCTTTTGGCGCGTTTCCTGCCAAGCCTCCCCTGAAAGGGGAGGTGCCCGCCTACAGCGGGCGGAGGGGTTCGTCCTCCACGCTGCATGGGCACACAAGTTCGAAGGAACGCACAAGCCTATTCCCAGCTACTCTTCGGATGAGGGGGTCTGGGGGAGAGGCGCTTCTCTAAGAGAAGCGGCCTCTCCCCCAGAATCTCTCCACTCTCCCCCCACACTTCTATTTGCATTTCCTGACAGGCTTCGATATAATGAGGGGGAGAATGGAACGAGGAGGCTTCGGGATGAAGCTTGGAAAGATCGCGGGGCGCGCTTGGGAGATGTACCGGTCGCACTTGGGGGATTATTTGCGGGGAACGCTGGCACAGATTGCCGCGTGCATGATCGTCGCCGCACCGCTGCTGTTTTTGTCACAGAAGGAAACGGCAGGGCTTGCCCTGCTCACGCCGGTGCTGTTTCTGCTGCTGGTGCTGCCTATGCGGCAGAACGCAGCTGCGGCTATGCGCCGCTCCATGGAGGGCGAACGCTTCGCTACGCCGGAGTTAGTGTCCTTCGCACAGTACGGCATAAAGCTGGGGCGCGGACTCAAGGAGGGCCTCTTTCTGGCCCTGTGGGGTCTGCCCTGCATTGCCGTGACGGTCGCGTTTATGATGGCCTATAACGGCATGGTGGATGTGTTCACGCTGGTGCGGTTCTTCATGTCGCTGGGCGGCGGCAAATTCACCAAGGGCATCGTGGTCGGCGTGGCTATTTATGCTATGACCATCCTGCTGGCGCTGATCGGCATGGCGCTGTGCTCTTGGCGGCGGCACGGGTACGCATGGGGACTGCCCGGAAGCGCTGTCAAGGGGCATCGCGGTCAGCTCTTCGCGCTGAACCTGCTGGGTGCGCTGACCTTTGTGCCCTTCGGCGTTGTGGTGGCGATCATCACCCACGGCTATGCAAGTCAGCTGATACAGGCGCTCAGCGGCCTGACCTCCGGCAGTATGAGTCTGCCGCCGCTGACGGGTAATTTGTGGCTGGTGGGCGCCGCTTTCGTGGTGCTGTTCCTGCCGCTGCTGCCCTTCAAGTCGCTGCTGCCCGCCGCGTTCACCGAAGCATTGAAAATTAAAGAAGGAGACAACACATGAGGCTTGACCGCTGGCTGACGACCCTCGGCATGGGCAGCCGCTCCGAGGTGCAGCGCCTGATCCGCAGCGGCGCCGTAACGGTAGCGGGCGAAACCGTCCGTGACCCGGGCATGGACTGCGCCACGGAGGTCACGCCCCTGCGCGTCCGCGGCGAAAGCGTGGACGGACGCACCGTCCGCCATGTGATGCTCCACAAGCCGGAGGGGCTGCTGACCGCCGCACGGGATCGGAAGCAGCCGACGGTTATGGACATGCTTCCCATGGCCTATGCCGCCATGGGCTGTATGCCCGTGGGACGGCTGGATAAGGACACCACCGGACTGCTGCTGCTGACCACGGACGGGGAGCTGAATCATCGGCTCCTGTCGCCCAAGCGGCATGTATGGAAAACCTATGAGGCCGAGGTGGACGGCCCGCTGAATCAAACGGATGTGGAAGCCTTCGCGGCGGGCGTGCCGCTGAGCGACTTTACCGCGCAGCCCGCGGAAATGGAAATTTTGTCCTCCGGGCCGCTGTTGGCCGTGGCGCGGGTGCGGGTGCATGAGGGCAAGTTCCACCAAATCAAGCGCATGTTCGAGGCACGGGAGCGGACGGTGCTTCGGCTGACGCGGCTGTCCTTTGGTCCGCTGGCACTTGACCCGATGCTGGAGCCGGGAGAGTGGCGGGAGCTGACGGAGGCGGAAATCGCCGCATTGTACCGCGACGCGGCCATGGAGGAAAAGGCATGAACGATCAGTATTATACCCGTGAGCCGGAAAGCGCGTCCCATCCGGTGAACTGCGCGGTGCTTTTCCGCGGACACAGTCTGCAATTCGAGACGGACGCGGGCGTTTTTTCCAAGGGCGAGCTGGACAAAGGAACCGAGCTGCTGCTTTCCGCGCTGCCGCCGCTGCACGGCGCGGTATTGGATATGGGCTGCGGCTGGGGTCCTGTAGGCGTGTCGCTGAAAAAGGATAATCCCGCCTTGCAGCTCACCATGGTGGATGTAAACCTGCGGGCGCTGGCGCTCTCGGAGAAAAACGCCCAACAGAACGGCGTGCAGGTCGAGGTGCTGGAAAGCGACGGCTTTGCAGCCCTGAGGGGACGAAAATTCGACTGGGTCGTCACCAATCCGCCCATCCGGGCGGGTAAGCAGGTGATCTATCAGATGTTCGCCGACGCGGCGGAGCAACTGAACCCCGACGGCGGACTGTGCCTTGTCATCCGCAAGCAGCAGGGCGCGGAAAGCTGCGTCAAATATTTGAAGACCCTGTACGGTCAGGTGGAAACGCTAAAGAAATCAGGGGGCTTCTGGGTGCTGTGCGCCCGGGAACCGCTGAAGAAAGAAGGATAAACATGGAGTTTAATCGGGAGTTTTTCGACGCGGGCATTTATCGTGTGGGAACGCAGAGCACCAAATGGGACGGCATTCGCAAGGACTGCGGAAAGGACGACATTGTGCCCCTGTGGGTGGCGGATATGGATTTCCCCAGCCCGCCCGCGGTGCAGCGCGCGCTGCTGGTCCGTGCCGCGCACGGCACCTACGGCTATACCCTGAAAACAGACGAGGACATGCAGGCCATGGTGGACTTCTGGGCGCGCCGCCATAACGTGACCCTTGAAAAAGAGGACATCGTGATGATCCCCGGCGTGATCACAGGCATCCGTACCGGCCTGTATACCCTGACCCAGCCCGGGGACGGCGTGATTATCCAGAGCCCCGTGTACGGCCCCTTCCGCTTCTCCGTGGAGGCCACCGGCCGCAAGGTCATGGAAAGCCCGCTGGTTCGCCGTGCGGATGGCGGCTATGATATGGATCTGGAGCAGCTGGAAACGCAGCTGAAAAACGGCGCAAAAGCCATGATCCTCTGCAACCCGCATAACCCCGTCTCCCGCCTGTGGCGCAAGGAGGAGCTGACCGCCCTGTGCGAGCTGCTGGCCCGGTATGACGTGCCGCTGATCTCCGACGAAATTCACGCGGACTTTGTGTACGCACCGGAGAACTTCACCTCCTGCCTGAACGTGGCAAAGGGCCGCTTCATCACCCTGACCGCCGCCACCAAAACCTTTAATCTGGCAGGACTTCAACAGGCGAGCATCATCTGCCGCGATAAGGAGCTTCGTGAGAAGATTCAGAAGCATCTGGACGCGGTGGGCGTGGAAAGCGGCAACATCTTTGCCCTGACCGCCGTTCGCACCGCCTATCAGGAGGGCGACGCGTGGCTGGACGGTCTGCTGAACTACCTGGACGGCAACCGCAAGCTGCTGGCCGAGCTGGTGAAGGAGCATCTGCCCAAGGCCGTGCTGACCCCCATGGAGGCCACCTATCTGGGCTGGCTCGACCTGCGAGCCTATGGCTTCACCTGCGACCAGTTGGAAAAGATGACCCACGCGGCCGGCGTGGCCTTTACCGCCGGTACATTCTTCGGCAACGGCGGCGAAGGCTTCCTGCGCGTGAACATTGGCTGCCCCGCCGCACAGGTAGAGGAAGGCATTCTGCGGCTGAAGGTCGCGCTGGAAACGGCAGAAAAGTAAAGGCAATACCGCACATTCCCTCACCCGATAGGTCGCGGCGGCTCTGTCAGCCGCCGTGACCATCACCGAGTTTATCGGAGAGCGCCCGTACTAACAGGCGGAACCAACTATGCAGAAGCATACCCGCCAATCGCCAGCC
>USCW01000217.1 GCA_900553315.1 uncultured Eubacteriales bacterium | reverse complement strand
CCCCAGCGTCCCCCCACCCCCGTCTTTTCGGAAGGGAGCGCGAGGGAGGGGCCTTTTCTGAAGAAAAGGCCCCTCCCTCGCATATTCACATGATCCTTTACTTCGCCATGTACGCGTCCATTTGGGCGTTGGCGGCGTCTACGTACTTCTGCATACCGGCGGATTCCAGAGCGGCCAGGAAGGCGGGCAGCTCGGTCGCGGGATCAACCGCACCGGCATCCAGCGCCAGCGCATATTGCGCAGCCACGTTGGACAGCGCCGCCATCTCGTTGGCAACCTCGGTGTTGTCAAAGATGTAGCCCAGCGCCGGGAAAGACTTCGCGTTCGCATAGTAGTCACGGAAGGCCTCGCGGAAGCCCTTGCCTTCGGCCTTCGTGTTGGGCAGCAGGGTCACATTGCCCATGCCGTTCGTCCAAGGCTTGTAATCGTCATGCTTGGCCGTCCAAACCACCAGACCATCCTCGTCCAGCGTGTAGTGAACGCCCTCCACACCGTAGTTCAGCAGGGTCATCAGAATCGGATCGGTGTTCAGCAGGTTCAGGAACTTGAAGGATTCCACAGGATGCTCGCTGGCGGTGGAAATGGCCACCATCGCGCCCTGAAGCGCCGTGGAGTCCACATAAGGCTCGGTGCAAGGCACCATTGCAACCTCAATGCCGCGCTCCTCGGATGCGGTAATCTCATAGCCGAAGGAATAGGACTGAGTGCCTACCAGATATGCAGCGTCCTTCTGCGCGTTGGAACGGGTATCGTTGGAGGTCTCCGCCACGGCCAGCGCGGGATTGATGTAGCCGGCCTCGTAGTATTCATGCATCTTTTCCACGAACTTCTGATACTCGGGGGTCGCAAACTTGTTCAGCAGCTTGTTGCCGTAGGGGCCTTCCGCACTCACGTCATCCTGATTCAGATACAGGCTCAGCAGGTTCACGGAACCAGAGTCGCCGCTAACGATGATGGAACCGGTCACCATGCGCTCCAGCACCATGGGCTCCACGAGGAAGGGATAGAAGCTGTCGCCCTTGACTTCCTTGGCCTTGGCAAATAGATCGCCGAAGGAGTAGAAATCCATGGCCTTGAAATCATCGAGGGTGTAGCCCAGTTCGTTCAGCAGGGTCACGTTCACGTCCCAGCAGTTCTGGGTGGCGTAATCCTTGAAGCCGTTCACGGCGTACACGCCCAAGCCCTCAGCGCCCTCAATGCGGGCCGCGTTCATCAGCTTTTCGGGCAGGGTCGCCACCAGATCAGCGCCATATTCGGCAATCAGATCGTCCAGCTTGAGGAAGTAGCCATTCTTAGCGAAGGTGTTGTATTCATCCGCGCTCCAAGAGCAGGTGAACACCATGTCTACGCTGGAATCAGCGGACACAAGCGTGTTAACGGCCTTCTCGTCAAAGTCGCCCCAGGTGCCCCAGATCACGTCCAGCTTCGCGCCGACCTTATCAGCGATGTACTCGTTGACCTTCTCCAGCACCTCCGTATCGTCGGTGACGTTGGAGCCGTGGAACATGATCGTGATGGTTGGCAGCTCGTCTGCCACGGCGAAGCTCGCCATGGACAGCAGCATAGCCAGAGACAGGAACAATGCTAGGAACTTTTTCATGATGTTGCCTCCTTGAAAAGTTTTATGCAAGCGACCGCTCTCCGGGTCGTGCTTACCGTGAAGAAGAAAGCCTATCAGCCCTTGACCGAGCCGATGGTCAGACCCGCCACCACGTACCGCTGGAAGAAGGGATACGCGCAGGCGATGGGAATGACGATGAACACCACCAGCGCCATTTTCAGCGACTGGGAGGGCAGCTCCATGGCAGCCTTTGCGCCGTCCACGCCCATCATGGAGCTGTTCTTTGCAAGGAAGTCCGCATTGCGTTGCATCCGCATCAGCAGGTATTGCAGAGGCATGATGTCCATGTTCTTGTTCAGGTAGAGCAGGGACAGGAACCATTCGTTCCAGAACACCAGCGCGTTCAGCAGCGCAATGGTAGCGATGCCGGGCTTCACCACGGGGACGATGATCCGCAGCAGGGTATTGTACTCGCCGCTGCCGTCGATGGTGGCCGCTTCGATCAGCTCCATGGGCACCGAGGTCTGGAAGAAGGTGCGCATGACGATGATATTGAAGGGGCTGAACAGCAGCGGGACGATCAGCGCGGCGTAGTTATCGCTCAGGCCCAGTACGCTCTTGCAGATGACGAAGGTGGGCACCAGACCGCCGCCGAAGATCATGGTAAAGAAGCTCAGAAAGTTGAAGAACCCGCGGAATTTGAAATCCTTGCGGAAAAGCGGGTAGGCGTACAGCACGCACATGGCCACGCTCAGCACCGTGCCGATCACGGTAATGAGGAACGAGTTGAAGTAGCTCCGCCAGAGGGTATCCCCCAGCTCAAAGACGTACTTATACGCCTGTGTGCCCCAGCTCAGCGGCGCGAAGGAATAGCCGATCTGCCGAATGCTGTCCTCCGAGGTGAAGGAGATAATGATAACGAACAGGAACGGCACGATGCACAGCAGCGAGAACAGCGCCAGCAGCGCATGGAACAGCACCTGTGCGCCGGGGCCGAAGCTGTTCAGGGAAGCGGACTTCCCGCGATGTCTTGCTTGAGCCTGCATGAAAATCCTCCTCCCTTCCTCAGAACAGCGCGCTATCCGGATCCATTTTGCGGACAATGCCATTGGTGATCAGAATGCAGAAGCAGCCGACGACGCTTTGCAGCAGACCCGCTGCGGAGCTCATGCCCATGTTATGGGTATTGGCGTAGGCACGGTACACGTAGGTATCAACGACCTGCGTCACGGGGTACAGAGAGCCGGAGTTCTGCGGCACGTTATAGAACAGGCCAAAGTCCGCGTTGAAGATTTTGCCCACGTTCATGATGAGCAGGATGATAATCATCGTGCGGATGCTGGGCAGGGTAATATTCTTCACCTGCTGCCACTTGGTCGCGCCGTCCACCGCCGCCGCTTCGTACAGCGAAGTATCAATGCCGGTAATGGCCGCGAGGTACAGCACGGAGGAATAGCCGATATTCTTCCACATGCTGCATAGGGTCAGGATCAGGGGCCAATAGGTGGTATCGTGGTAGAAGTTGGTTGGCTTGATGCCCATACTCTTTTGCAGAGCGGGGATCATGCCGCTGGTGGGGTCAAGGAACGCCATAACGAAGTAGCTTGCCACCACCCAGCTGAGGAAGTACGGGAAGAACATCATGGTCTGGTAAGCCTTGGCGGCGAAGCGGTTTCGCAGCTCGCTCATCATGATGGCGAAGGCCACGGCAATGACCAGTCCCAGCACGATCCACAGCAGGTTATAGCCCAGCGTGTTGCGGATCATGACCGCCGTATCCGGGGATTTCAGAAACTCGAAGTTCTTCAGTCCCACCCAGTCGCTCTTGATGATGTTATTCCAGAAGGTGTTCGGCTTAAACGCCCGGTAGTTCTTGAAAGCGATCACAATGCCGAACATAGGCAGGTAGCGGATCAGCAGCAACCAAATAGCTCCCGGCGCGACCATGGTCACTAGCCACAAGTTCTTCTTTCGATTGCTGCGGCTCAATGCGGGCCTTTTCTTTTTCCCTGCGCGTGCCGCCGCGCTTGGTGCAACGTTCATGCCGTCTGCCTCCTTCGGCTCTCTTGTTCCATTTGGCAGCTATATTATAATTTTACGCCATGAAAAAAGCATCGTTTCCCGTTGCGCTTTTTTGTCTCCGCTTGCCCATCTCCTGTCCCATTTGGTCAAACAAAAGCAATTCCCGACAACAAATCACACGCACGCACCTTTCAAGGCGCTAACGAAAAAGATAGTATATAGGTAGGGAACCCCGGGGGAGGGGCTTCTCTTTAGAGAAGCCCCTCCCCCGGACCC
>USCW01000216.1 GCA_900553315.1 uncultured Eubacteriales bacterium | reverse complement strand
GACGAAAAATTCATTCGCCTCCGCACCAACTCATTTGTGCGGTATTGCCCTTACAGTTCTTCGCCGTTTTCAATGGCCGTGATCTCGTCGATGCGGCGCTGATGACGGCCACCCTCGAATTCCGCAGTCAGCCAATGGGTGGCAATCATCTTAGCCAGATCAATGCCGACCACCCGCGCACCCATGGTGAGGATGTTGCTGTTGTTGTGGCGCTTGCTCAGCTCGGCGGAATAAACGTCCGAGCAGGTGCAGACGCGGGTGCCCTTGACCTTGCTGGCGGCAATGCCGATGCCGACGCCTGTGCCGCAGATCAGGATACCCCGGTCGCATTCGCCGCTGGCCACAGCCTTGGCGGCGCGATAGCCGTAGATGGGATAGTCGCAGCTGACGGTCTCGTTGGTACCGAAATCCTTGTAGGTCAGGCCCATGGAGTCCAACAGCTTCTTCATTTCTTCCTTCAGTTCCACACCCGAGTGGTCACAGGCAAGCGCAATCATGGTTGTACCTCCGTTATTTCTTCTTTTTGAACAGTCCGCCCAGAAGCATCCGGGCAACATTGATAACAAGAGCAAGCAGCAGGGCATAGCGGAAGCCCGCGACCCAGAAGCTTTCCTTCATGAGTTCGGCGCAGAGCATGACGAGTCCTGCGTCCACCAAAATATTGCTGAGTCCCAGCGACAGACAGCTCAGCCACCCGGTCAGAAACCGTGCCAGCGGACGCAGCAGCAGATAGAGCAGCGCCAGCGCAAAGCCTGTTTGCAGGGCGGCCTCCATATCCGCACAGGTGATCCCCGGCAGATAGTGGATATACAGCGGCACCGCCGCGATGGTCGCGGCCATTTCGGCAAGGGTTTTCAGCATAAGCAGCCCCTTTGCAATCCTTATTCGATGAACATCGCGTCCCCGAAGCTGAAGAACCGATACTTTTCCTGCACCGCCAGCCGGTATGCGTCCAGCGTCCGCTCGCGGCCCACAAAGGTGCTCACCAGCATCACCAGCGTGCTCTGCGGCAGGTGGAAGTTCGTAATCAGCGCGTCCACCGCCTTGATTTTCACACCAGGCTTGATGAAAATGGCCGTTTCCCCGGAGCCGGGATGGATTACGCCGTCATCGTCTGCCACCGTTTCAATGGTGCGCACCGAGGTTGTGCCCACGCAGACCAGCCGTCCGCCCGCAGCGCGGATGCGGTTCAGCGTGTCGGCGGCCTCCTTTGTCACCTGATAAAACTCGGAGTGCATGACGTGCTTGTCCACGTCCACTTCCTTCACGGGACGAAAGGTGCCCAGACCCACGTGCAGCAGGACGGGGACGATGGTCACACCCTTTTGCCGCACCTTTTCCAGCAGCTCGGGGGTAAAATGCAGACCCGCTGTGGGGGCGGCGGCAGAGCCTTCGGACTTGGCGTAGACCGTCTGATAGCGGTTCTGGTCGGCCAGCTTCTCGTGGATATAAGGGGGCAGCGGCATCTCGCCCAGCTTGTCCAGCAGCTCCTCGAATACGCCCTCATAGGAGAAGCGCACCATGCGGCCGCCGGTTTCCTCCACGTTTTCCATGATGGTGCAATGCAGCAGCCCATCGCCGAAGCTGCACACCGCACCCGGCTTCAGCCGACGCCCCGGACGCACCAGCGCTTCCCAGTCCGTGGCGTTGATGCGGCGAAGCAGCAGCACCTCCACGGGTACGCCGGTGTCCTCCTTCACGCCCAGCAGACGGGCGGGGATGACCTTCGTCTCATTGATGACCAGCGCGTCGCCGGGATTCAGATAGTCCACAATGTCGTAAAAATGCTTATGCTCAATGGCGCCCGTGTCCCGGTGCAGCACCATCAGGCGGCTGTGATCCCGGGGCTCCATGGGGGTTTGGGCAATCAGCTCCTGCGGGAGCTCGTAATCAAAATCGGTGGTTTTCATGGCGTATTCTTCCTTACTGTTTATAGTTTCAGCATCATAAAGTATTCGTTTCGCACCGTGCCGTCCTTCAGGCGGAACACATCGGGGCGGATGCCCACGACGCGGAAGCCCATCTTTTCATAGAAAGCACGGGCGCGGCTGTTGCCCTCGGTGAAGGCCAGCTCCGCCTGTGTCACGTTCGGACGGCGGCGTGCCTCTGCCAGCAGGGCTTCAAACATGTGGGTGGCGATCCCTTGTCCCCAATAGGCTTTGCGCAGGGCAATGGCCAGCTCGGCCCGGTGGCGCAGCTTCATGCGGTGTGTGTAAAAGTTGATCTCACAGTTGCCCGCGATCTCGCCGTCCACCTCGCAGATCAGCATCATGCAGTCGGGGGAGTTGCGGCACGCGGTCAGAAAGCTTTCTTCCTGCGCGACGGTCATGCTGTCCCAATCCTCGGGATAGGTCAGGATGAAGTCTGTTTCGCCGCTTTCTTCCCGCAGACAGGCCAGCATGTTTGCCGCATCTGACGCCTCCGGGGGACGGAGGATCGCCGTGCGTCCGTCCTTCATGGTAAAAACAATGGGTTCGAAAATCATGCGTGCGCCTCCTTTACAGGTCGAAGCGAAGCTGGTCGGGATTGTTCTCCGGGGATTGGGAGGGGGCGGGCGGTGTGCGCTTCATATGCTCGTAGGCCGCTGGGGTGCAGATGCGCCCACGGGGCGTGCGCATGATGAAGCCCAGCTGCATCAGGTAGGGCTCGTATACGTCCTCAATGGTCACAGCATCCTCGCCTGTGGTAGCGGCCAGCGTGTCCAGTCCCACGGGGCCGCCGCCGAACTTATCCATCATCGTGGCCAGCATGTTGCGGTCGGTGCGGTCAAGGCCCAGCTCGTCCACGTTCAGCATGTTCAGCGCATCGCGGGCCACCTCATAGGTGATGGTGCCCTCGGCGCGCACCTGTGCGAAATCGCGGACGCGCTTGAGCATACGGTTGGCGATACGGGGCGTGCCGCGGCTGCGGCTGGCGATTTCCAGAATACCGTCCCGGTCGGCGCTGACTCCCAGAATGCCTGCGCTGCGTCCCACAATCTGCGCCAATTCCTCCGGTGTATACATTTCCAGCCGGAAAAGCATACCGAAGCGGTCGCGCAGGGGAGCGGACAGTTGACCCGCTCGGGTAGTCGCGCCCACCAGCGTGAACTTGGGCAGGTTGATGCGGATGCTTTGGGCACTCGGCCCTTTGCCGATCATGATATCCAGCGCGAAATCTTCCAGCGCCGGGTAAAGTACTTCCTCCACCTGGCGGGACAGACGGTGGATCTCATCGATAAAAAGGATGTCGCCCTCCTGCAAATTGGTCATCAGACCGGACAGCAGCTGCTGTTGGGTGCTTACTCTGCATTGAGCCGTCAGATTGGTTTGGGAAAGGTGAAGATGTACACACGCCATGAAATGCTGGATGTTGTGAAGGTTGACGGACGTGCTCGCGGTATTATTGCCCGTAATTTGATTACCGGTAAGATCGAACGTTTTGCCGCTCACGCAGTCGTTGTTGCGACAGGTGGTTATGTAAATACATTCTTCTTGTCTACTAACGCGATGGCGTCTAACGGTTCTGCTGCATGGCAGTGCTACAAGAAAGGGGCTTACTTTGCTAATCCTTGTATGGTGCAGATCCACCCGACTTGTGTGCCGGTGAAAGGTGACTTCCAGTCTAAACTGACTTTGATGTCTGAATCACTGCGTAACGATGGTCGCATCTGGGTTCCGAAGAAGCTGGAAGATGCGAAGGCATTGCAGGCCGGAACAAAAAAGGGAAAGGATATTCCTGAAGCAGATCGCGACTACTATCTGGAACGTCGTTATCCGGCATTCGGTAACTTGGTTCCTCGTGATGTGGCTTCACGTGCCGCTAAAGAACGTTGTGATGCCGGTTTCGGTGTAAATAGCACGGGCTTGGCTGTATTCCTGGATTTCTCCGACGCTATCAACCGTCTGG
>USCW01000215.1 GCA_900553315.1 uncultured Eubacteriales bacterium | reverse complement strand
CGTAGTATGCTGCCGTGGCTGCCAGACGGCGGCGATGGGGCAGGTCGTCCCGCTGGGCGAAGGCTCGCTTGCCGCAATGCGGTATATTGTCTCCACTCCGGCGAAGCAGGTATTCTCCTTCGCCATAGACGGCGAGCCGCTGAAGAGACTCTCGGACGCGGCGGAGCAGTATCTGCTGCGGCAGACGGAGCGCCGCTTCGGCACGCTTGAATACTGGAAAAAGGTAAAATAGATATACAGAGGACATATATGAGCTTTTATAAAAAATCACTTACAACGCTTGAGCTTCCGGCTGTTTTGCAGATGCTGTCGGCCGAGGCTGTGAGCGATACGGCCAAGGAGCTGGCGCTTGAGCTGGAACCATCGGACGATGTGCATGAGGTCAGGCGGCGCCTTGAAGAGACTACCGCTGCCAAGACCATGATGACGGTGCGCGGCGGCCCGGGCTTCTCGGGCGTGAAGGACGTGCGCGCCTCGCTTGCACGCGCGGATCTCGGCGGCGCACTCAATACGCGCGAGCTTATGGATATTGCCCGCGTGCTGCATTGCGCGGATCGGGGCGCGGGATGCCTGATCGGCGAGCAGTACGTCGTGACTTGGGCCATCGGCCATCTGGTCAGCCTGTGCGAACCGGATGAATTGGACGCAAAATATAAACGCTGGAATTATCAAACATTGCCCATGCTGCCGGAAACGATTCCGCTGAAGGTGCTTCCCGGCACAAAGGATCAGTATAAGATCGTGGCGGGACTGATGAACAGCGGCGACTTCGACAGCGTGATCTGCGCAACGGATGCCGGGCGTGAGGGCGAGCTGATTTTTCGCTATATTTATGAAAAATGCGGCTGCAAAAAGCCTATTTCCCGTCTGTGGATCAATTCTATGACCGATGAGGCCATTCAGGAGGGCTTCCATACCATCCGCCCCGGTTCGGATTACGACGGCCTTTACCGCAGCGCCGTCTGCCGCTCCAAGGCAGATTGGCTGGTCGGCATGAACGCTACCCGCGCTTTCACCCTGCGGTATGATACGCTGCTGTCCGTGGGTCGGGTGCAAACACCGACGCTGGCAATTCTGGTCAAGCGGTATCATGAGATTACCAATTTCAAGCCCGAAGGCTTCTGCACTGTCACAGCGAATTTCGGAGACTATCGGGGCACTTGGTTTAAGGAAGGGCTTGATCCTGATACCCATATCAAGGAAAAGGCACAAGCGGAGGCTATTGCGCAGCGTGTGAAAGGCCAGACAGGACGCGTGATTTCTGCCCAGACCAGCCGTAAACGCGATCTTCCGCCGCAACTCTATGACTTGACCAGCTTGCAGCGGGATGCGAACCAAATGCTAGGTTTCACCGCAGAAAAAACACTGAAGCTGGCACAGAGTCTATATGAAACGCACAAGGCGCTGACCTATCCCCGCACAGACAGCCGCTATCTGCCGGATGACATGATTCCCAAGGTGAAGCAGGCCATGCAGCTGCTGCCGGAGGAATACCGCAAGTTTGTGTCCGGAGCCATGCCAAACGGCCAACTACCGGTGACAAAGCGCGTGTTCGATGCTAGTAAGGTGACGGATCACCATGCGCTGCTGCCGACGACTAATCGCGTGAATCTCGAACGAATGAGCGCGGATGAGCGGCATTTGTGGGATATGGTGGTGCGCCGAATGTTGGCGGCGTTCTATCCGCCTTGCGAATACGACGCGACAAAGGTTGTCACGCAGGTGGGAGAACATACCTTCCGCACGACAGGGCGTGTTGTGCTGCAAAACGGCTGGCGGGACGTTCCGCCGCTGGAGAATCCACCTCGGCGCAAGCGGAAGGATGAGGAGGATGCTGGGCCACTGCCGCCGCTGAAGATCGGCGATGAACGGCAGGTAGAGACAGCAGAGGTCAAGGAGGATGTGACGAAACCGCCGTCTCAGCATACGGATGCAAGTCTGCTGGCGGCCATGGAAAGCGCGGGCCGTGAGTCGGAGGACGAGAGCATCCGCGAACAGATGAAGGGCAGCGGTATCGGTACTCCGGCCACCCGTGCCGCAATTATTGAGCGGCTGGTGCAGGTGGGTTATGTGCGCCGCAAGGGGAAAACGCTGCTGGCGACGGAGAAGGGGATTCAGCTGATCGCCATCATGCCGGAGGAGATCGCTTCCCCGGAAACAACGGGCCGCTGGGAAAAGGCGCTGGACGAAATCACCTCCGGCAAGCAGGATCCCGAGCGGTTCATGGAGGGCATTTGCAAGCTGAGTGCCTTTCTGGTGCAATACGCGCAGACAAATCAGAAGCAGGCGCAGTTCCCGGAGGATGAACAGCGCAAAAAGAAGTGGGCTAAGGCCGGAAAGAAGATGGCGATTCAGGGCACGCCTGTGGAGGGGACGGTTTGTCCGGTATGCGGCAAAGGCAAGGTGCTGGAGAACGAGCGAAGCTTCTTCTGTGAGAAATATACAAAGGGTTGCCATTTTACCTTGTGGAAGGATGGCCTCACACGGGGCGGCGGCCCGGAGCTGAATACGCGGTTGGTGCAGCTGCTGCTGACAAATAAGGCGGTACGCGGAAGCACCGGCGTGGTGGCGCTGACGGATCAGCAGCAGATCTCCTTTTATCCGACGGGCAGGGAAAGCCCAAGCATTGTACGTCCGCTGATTTGGCAAAAGCAAGGATAAGAAAGGAAGAAACCAAGATGGCTTTCGTGCTTCGAAATTATACGGCTCCTGATTTTACGCGGAATGAGCTGCAAAATGCACCGAACGCGCTGTTCGTGCCCGCACCAAAGGACGGTGTTGCACCCGCGAATTATCATGCCATGAGCATTTTCCCGGAGTATTTTAAGGTGCAAGGTGGATGGCTGCTGGCGGAGGAAAGCCGCATGGACTGCGTGGCCGTGTTGGAAGACGGACGCATTGCAGTACGGGAGTTTCGGCTGCTGAAGGCAGGAGACCTTGTTGCCGTGGGAAGAACGGAGGATGGCAGCGAGGGAATCTACGTGCATCCCTATGGCTTTGATGAACAGCATCGGCAGGAAGATGTGTTTGCGTTTCGTCAGAGTCGATCCCGCGAAACGGCCTTTTCCAAGGACTATGATGAACTCTATGACTTGCTTCGGTATGAGCGGGAGCACGGCAAGGTCGTTTGGGTCATGGGCCCGGCGTTTGCTTTTGATTATGACGCTCGAAATGCCTTTGCGCAGCTGATCGAGGCGGGCTACGTGGATGCGGTGCTGGCCGGAAATGCGCTGGCTACCCATGATTTGGAGGCGGCCTATCTGGGAACCGCCTTGGGACAGGATATCTATACGCAGGAAAGCCGCCCTATGGGGCACTATCATCATTTGGATACGATCAATCAGGTGAAGTTCCATGGTTCCATTGCAGATTTTATTCGGGAGGAAAGGATCGGCAACGGCATTATGTGGGCGCTGGAAAAGAAGGGCGTGCCCTACGTACTGGCAGGCTCTATTCGGGACGACGGCCCCCTGCCGCCTGTCTATGGCAACGTTTATGAGGCGCAGGACGCTATGCGCAATCAAATTCGCAGCGCCACTACGGTAATCTGCATGGCGACTATGCTGCATACCATCGCAACAGGAAACATGACGCCCTCTTATCGTGTGCTTCCTGACGGCACAGTACGGCAGGTGTATTTCTATTGCGTGGATATATCCGAGTTTACGGTGAATAAGCTCAGCGACCGCGGAAGCTTGTCCGCAAGGGGCATCGTGACAAACGCACAGGACTTTATTGTGAATCTAAGCAAAGAACTGACGAAGGAATAAAATATACAAAGGGACGTGCCGACAGGTACGTCCTCTTTTGAAGCGGGTATGCAAAAGTGTCTCCCCCAAAAAATGCAAAAAGGTCGCGGCGGCTCTGTCAGCCGCCGTGACCACAACCAAGCAACAGTCTCCCGCAC
>USCW01000214.1 GCA_900553315.1 uncultured Eubacteriales bacterium | reverse complement strand
GGCCCGGGGGAGGCGCTTCTCTTAGAGAAGCGGCCTCCCCCGGAGTTCCCCCACCGTCCCCCCTTGAGGTATTTTTATGCGTGACGTGATTTTGGAGAGATTGAGGGCGCTTTCGCCGGAGGAGGAGCGGCTGCTTCGGGGGGAGAGCGTCCGACGGGAGGATTATACGAGGGACGGGGGGGACTTCCGCGTCGACAGCGGACAGGTCATGCCCTCGGGCGAGATGATCTTTCTGCGGCCGCACACGCGGTTCGCGGCGTTTCCCCGGCATAGCCATAACTACGTCGAAATGATGTACATGGTCTCCGGCGAAACCCATCACCTTGTCAACGACCAGCAGGAGATCACCCTGCGGGCCGGAGAAATCCTCATGATGAACCAGCGGGCCGTCCATGCCATCGACCGGGCGGACGAGAACGACGTGGCGGTGAACATCATCGTCCAGCCCGCCTTCTTCCGGGAAATGCTCACCGCCATTGGCGAGGATAACCCGCTGGGGCGCTTTCTCGTGGGCTGTCTCACCGACCGCCCCGAGGCCCTCAGCTGCCTCGTGTTCCATGTGGCCGACGACATTCCCGTGCAGTGCGTCATGGAAAGCATGGTCGCTACCCTCGTCATGGGCGGCGCTCCCCTGCGCGTCAACCAGACCGCCATGACTTTGCTGTTCCTCCACCTGCTCAGCCGCCCGGAGGCCCTTTCCGGCGCCCTGTCCGGGCAGAGCGACCATGCGCTGGTGTGGGAGGCGCTTCAGGAAATTCAGGAGCATTACGCCGCCCCCAGCCTCACCCAGTTAGCCGAGCGCCGCCATGTCACCCTCAGCTATATCAGCCGTCTGGTCAAGCGCGCCACAGGCCGCAGTTGGACAGATCTGTTGCAGGAAAAGCGGCTCATGAAGGCGGACGAGCTGCTGCTCCGCACCCGGCTGACCGTCGCGGAGATCATGAATCTGGTAGGCTATAACAATTCAAGTTACTTTTACCGACGCTATGAGCAGCGCTTCGGCATGTCTCCCAAGGCCCGCCGAAGGGGCGTTTGTGACAAAGCGGACGAAAAAGGGCGGAAAGTCAGGACGTGATTTTGGTGCAAATCACGTCCTATTTTTTTCCTGTGATCTTTGCTATGATGGTGTCAATAAAAACTCCTTGCGCGCTGAAAAGGAGAAAGGACGCATGATGAAGTACGTACTGGCCATTGACGTGGGCGCCTCGGGCGGACGTCATATTCTGGGACACCTTGAAAACGGAAAGCTGGTGCTGGAGGAGGTCTACCGCTTCGACAACGGCATGACCGAGCGGGGCGGCCACCTGTGCTGGCGGCTGGATCGGCTGTATGAGCACATCCTGAAGGGCATGGCCGAATGCAAAAAGCTGGGCAAAACGCCCGTGTCCGTGGGCATCGACACTTGGGGCGTGGACTACGTGCTGCTGGACGCGGCGGGGAACATTCTCGGCGATACCATCGCCTACCGCGACAGCCGCACGCAGGGCATGGATGCCAAGCTGGAAAAGACGCTGTCCTTTGAGAAGCTGTACGCCCGCGTGGGCATCGCCAAGCAGCCCTTCAACACCCTCTATCAGCTGATGTCCACCCCCAAGGAGCAGTTGGACGCGGCGGTGGATTTCCTGATGGTGCCCGACTACCTGCACTATCTGCTCACTGGTGTGAAGGCCAATGAATACACCAACGCTTCCACCACCAGTATGCTGGCCCCCGTGGCTCGGGACTGGGATCGGGAGGTGCTGGCTCAGGCGGGTATCCCCGAGCGCATTTTCCGCAAGCCCGTAATGCCCGGCACTCGGCTGGGGGCGCTGCTCCCGAAGGTTGCGGAAAAGCTGGGCTACACCTGCGATGTGGTGCTTCCCGCCACCCATGACACAGGCAGCGCCTTCATGGCCGTGCCTGCGGACAGCGACAACGCCGTGTATCTTTCCAGCGGCACATGGAGTCTGCTGGGCATGGAGAACGACATGCCCCTCACCGGTCTGAACAGCCTGAAGAGCGGCTTTACCAATGAGGGCGGCTATAACGGCAAGATCCGCTTCCTGAAGAACATCATGGGTATGTGGATGCTGCAATGTATCCGCAATGAGCTGGAAAAGCGCTATTCCTACGCCGAAATGGCGCAGATGGCGGCAGAAGCTCCCGAGGTTCCGTGGTATGTGGACGTGGCGGACAACCGCTTTCTCGCGCCCAAGAGTATGCTCTCCGAGCTTCAGCGGGCGGTGATCGAGCAGGGCGGCGAGGAGCTGACGCTGCATCAAATGCTGCGGCTGGTGAATCAGAGCCTCGCCCGCGGCTATGCGGAATCCATTGCCGATCTTGAGCAGCTGACAGGCAAGCGCTTCGATGTAATCAACATCGTGGGCGGCGGCAGTCAGAACGTAACGCTGGATCAGATGACCGCCGACGCGACGGGTCTGCGGGTGGTGGCCGGTCCTACAGAGGGCACGGCGCTGGGTAACCTGATGGCGCAGCTGATCTCTGCGGGCGAGCTGACCGATCTGGCGGCGGCCCGTGCGGTGGAACGCGCCAGCTTTGACGTAGTGACCTACACTCCCAAGGATTAAGCTACATACAACAAAAAGGAGGAACCTGACATGAGTGATCAGTTTGCATATGCCAAGGAGCGCTATGCGGCCTATGGCGTAGATGTGGAAGCCGCCTTTGAGAAGCTGCGCCATGCGCCCCTGAGTCTGCATTGCTGGCAGGGCGACGATGTGCGCGGCTTTGACACCGACCCCAACAAGCCCCTGACCGGCGGCATTCAAACCACGGGCAACTATCCGGGCCGTGCCCGCACCCCCGAAGAGCTGATGGCGGACATTGATCTGGTACTGAAGCTGTGCCCCGGCATGAAGAAGATGAACCTGCACGCGTCCTACGCCATTTTTGACGAGGAGAACGGCGGCTGGGTGGATCGTGACAAGCTGGAGCCCAAGCACTTCAAGAAGTGGGTAGAGTTCTGCAAGGCACGCGGTCTGGGCTGCGATTTCAACCCGACATTCTTCTCCCACCCGAAATGCGATCCGCTGACGCTGGCCTCCCCCAACGAGGAGACGCGCCGCTTCTGGATCAACCACGGCAAGGCGTGCATCCGCATCAGCCAGTATTTGGCCGAGGAGCTGGGTCAGCCCTGCATCATGAACATCTGGACGGGCGACGGCTTCAAGGACATTCCCGCCGACCGCATGGGCCCGCGGATGCGCTACAAAGAGAGCATGGACGAGATTCTGTCCGAGCCCTTTGATTTCAATTTGGTTAAGCCCTGCGTGGAGTCGAAGGTATTCGGCATTGGCGTGGAAGCGTACACGGTCGGCAGCGCGGAATATGCGCTGAGCTATGCGGCAGCGAACCCCGGCAAGTGCATTCCGCTGATGGACAATGGGCACTATCATCCCACGGAGGTAGTCAGCGACAAAATTCCCGCGCTGCTGACCTTCTTCCCGGAGCTGGCGCTGCACATCACCCGCCCCATTCGCTGGGACAGCGACCATGTGGTGCTGCTGGACGATGAGACGAAGGAGCTGTGCAAGGAGATCGTGCGCTGCGGCGGTCTGGACGGTCGTGTTCACATGGCGCTGGACTTCTTTGATGCGTCGATCAACCGTGTTTCCGCGTGGGTGACGGGCTTCCGCAATGTGCAGAAGGCGCTATTGATGGGTCTGCTGGAGCCTCACGCGACCCTGACGAAGCTGCAGGACACGGATCAGTTCACCGAGCTGATGGTACGTCAGGAGGAACTGAAGCTTCTGCCCTTCGGCGAGGTTTGGGACGAATACTGCCGCCGCTGCGGCGCTCCCGTCGAGGGCGAGTGGTTCCCCCAAGTCCAAGCCTACGAAAAGGAAGTAATGAGCAAGCGGGGGTAAGGTACTCCGGGGGAGAGGCCGCTTCTCTGAGAGAAGCGCCTCCCCC
>USCW01000213.1 GCA_900553315.1 uncultured Eubacteriales bacterium | reverse complement strand
CCCCGGGCCCCCTCCCGAAGAGCAGCGGGCTTGGTGCGGCTTGGGCGGTTCCTTTGCTTGGTGTTGGTAGATAAACGTGCGCAGGGACGGCGGTTGACAGAACCGCCACCCCTGCTTTTTTGTGCGCTTTTATGGGGCTTGCGGAAATGTGCAGGTTCGTTTATACTTAGAATTAGCAAGGAAAATCGGGAAAATGAAAAAAAGAAAATACTGAAACAAAGGAGGATAAGTATGAATCGACTGATAACGACGCACGCGCTCCGCAAGACCTGTGAACCGACACTTTTATGGAAGTTTACTGCGCCGGAGGTGCTGGACGAGGAAGAGCTTTTGCTGCCAGTACCCGGGGTATGGGAGACGCATCCGCGGCTGGGCAATTATCGCGGCGTGGGCATATACTCGAAGGAAATGACGCTGGCTGGGAACGTGCGCTTTGTGTTTGGCGGAGCGAGCTTCTTGGCAAGGGTGTGTCTGGATGGGAAGGAGCTGACCCAGCATCAAGGGGCCTACACGGCCTTTGACTGCGTGGCGGAGGACCTTTCTTGGGGAAGCCACACCCTGACCGTGGAGGTGGACAACCGCTTTGGTGAGGACGATGCGCTGCATGTCCCCAACGATTATTACATTTACGGTGGCTTGAACCGCCCCGTGACGGTAGAGCAGTTGGGCAGCGCATGGATACGCAGTATGCGCGCTGTGCCGAAGAAGCAGGGACGCTTGTGGAAGGTTGCCTTGCAGATCGAGGTGGTGAGTCTCAGCGACGAGGATCAGGTCATTGACGTAGAGACTCGCGTGGCGGGCGGCGAGCGCCGCTGGAAGGGCAAGCAGCTTCACGCCCGGGAAACGCTGGTCTTAGAGGGCGAGCTGGCCGTCGGCGGCGTGCAGCTGTGGTCGCCGGAAACGCCGAATCTGTACAAGATCGAGACGGTGCTGTGGCAGGAGGGAACTCCTGCGGACGATCTGATTGACCGCATTGGCTTCCGGGAACTGACCACAGAGGGAGAAAAGTTCCTGCTGAACGGTCAGCCCCTGCACCTAAAGGGCTTCAACCGGCACGAGGATTACGCGGCCTTCGGCTGTGCGATACCGGAGGCGGCCATGGTGCAGGATATCCAGATGATGAAGGAGCTGGGCTGCAACTGCGTCCGCTCCTGCCATTATCCGAACGATCCACGTTTTCTCGACCTGTGCGACCAATATGGTCTGCTGGTCTGGGAGGAGGGGCACGCCCGCGGCTTAAGCGAGGCGCAGATGCGCAATCCGCATTTCCTGCCGCAGAGCGAGGCCTGTCTGCGGGAGATGGTGGCGCAGCACATCAATCATCCCTGCATTTTCACGTGGGGCATTCTCAATGAGTGCGCGGACAACACGCCCTTCGGCGCGTCCTGCTATGCGGCGCTGTTCCGTCTTTTGCGGGAGCTTGACCCCAGCCGCCCGGTAACGACCGCCATGCTGAGCCGTCAGGAGAGCCTTGTGATTCCCGACTGCGACCTTATCAGCATGAATCTGTATCCATGCTGGTCTGTGGATGCGGACTGCAATGCCTATATCGAAGACATGCGTGCTTGGGCGCAATCGAAATCGGAAGCGCCGAAGCCCTACATCGTCAGCGAGATCGGCGCGGGGGCAATCTACGGCTTCCACGACATGAATCACGCCAAGTGGAGTGAGGAGCGTCAGGCGGACATTCTGCGCGAGCAGTTGGAGGCTGTGATGGGCAATCCGCGCATTGCGGGCGTTTTCCTGTGGCAGTTTGCGGACTGCCGCGTGGACGACAGCTGGTTCGGGGCTCGGCCCAAGACGCAGAACAACAAGGGCATTGTGGATGCATACCGCCGGCCGAAGCTGGCCTGGCAGGTTGTAAAGGATATTTTCAACACATTTTGAGAGGAGCAGCAGTATGACGGACATGGACAAACGTGCGGCGCGGCTGAAATGGTTTCAGGATGCACGGTTCGGCATGTTTATTCATTGGGGGTTGTACGCCATTCCCGCCCGGGGCGAGTGGGTGCGTTCTACCGAGCAGATTCCGCCGGAAAACTATGAGTATCTGAAGGATGAATTCAATCCCGTGAACTACGATCCCCGGCAATGGGCCAAGCTGTGCCGTCAAGCAGGCATGAAGTATGCTGTGCTGACCACGAAGCATCACGACGGCTTCTGTCTGTTTGACAGCAAGCTGACGGATTTCAAAAGCACCAACACGCCCTGCGGACGCGACTTGGTGCGGGAATATGTGGAGGCCTTCCGGGCAGAGGGTCTGAAGGTCGGCATGTACTATTCCCTGCTGGACTGGCACCACCCGGATTATCCCGCCGAGGGCGACCGGAACCACCCGCTGCGCAATGTGCCGGGAGCGCACAGGGGCTATCACTTTGAGCGCTATCTGGAATACATGCACGGTCAGGTGCGGGAGTTGATGACCAACTACGGCAAGATCGACCTGCTGTGGCTGGACTTCTCCTATGACGACATGGCGGCGGAAAAGTGGAAGGCCACGGAGCTGGTGCGCATGGTGCGGGAGCTTCAGCCGGACATTTTGATGAACAGCCGTTTGGAGGGCAGCGGCGAGAGCTACGGCAGCCTGATGACGGACGAGCCCGGGGAGATTTCCGGCGACTTCACCTGCCCGGAGATGATTATCCCTCCCCGCGGACTGCGCACGCCCTCCGGCCGTAAGGTACCGTGGGAATGCTGTGTGACCATGAACAACAACTGGGGCTACTGCGCCAACGATTTAGCCTACAAGTCTGCGGATGTGATCGTGCGCAAGCTGGTAGAATGCGTCAGCAAGGACGGCAACCTTATCATGAACGTTGGGCCCAATGCGAAAGGTGAAATTCCCGCAGAGTCGGTGAAGATTTTGCAGGAGGTCGGCGCATGGATGGCGCGCAACGGCGAGAGCATTTACGGCTGTGGTTCGTCCGAGCTGGACAAGCCGGAATGGGGCCGCTTGACGCAGAAGGGCGACATGCTGTATGCTCATGTGATGGAACAGACGCTGGGCCCTGTGGCGCTGCTGGGCATGAAGGGCAAGGCGGACTATGCGCGTCGGGTAGACGATGGTTCCGAGGTTTTCATGGTGGATTCCTGGGCGGTGAGTCAGTTCAAGGAAGATTTGTTCCTGTCGCTGGATCGGAGTGGTTCCGCCACGATTCTGCTGCCAGACAAGACGGACTTTGTGCTGAAGATCAAGCTGAAGGGATAAATTTCCGCCGTGTTGGAAATACAACGTTTTTTCCAAGGAAGGGCGTTATACTGCATGAAAGCCGCGAAGCTATGGATCGTGCATGAAGCGGCGCACAGTTGGAAAACCTGACCACCAAGGAGGACAACGGACATGGCGTATATTAAGAACATTGACCATGAGAAGGTATTGAAGCTGGCGGACGAGGTACAGGTACAGCCCGGGCAGATTGTGAGCAAGACGCTGGCGCAGAACAAGCATGTGAGTGTGACGCTGTTTGCCTTTGACAAGGGTGAAGAGATCAGTACCCACGAGTCCATTGGCGACGCGATGGTGTACGTCTTGGAGGGTGTAGGCGAGTACACGGTAGACGGCGTCAAGCACGAGGTCAAGGCTGGCGAGGCGCTCGTAATGCCCGCCCGCAAGCCCCACGTCGTCTACGCCAAAGAGCCCTTCAAGTGGTTCCTGACGGTCATTTTCCCGAACGAGGAGTGACGGGGGTATGCGAGGGAGGCGGCTTCTCTTCCGAGAAATCGCCTTCATCACACATCCTACCGTTCATCCCCGCGAGCAGGTCGCGGCGGCTCTGCCAGCCGCCGTGACCTCAACCAACTTACAAGGAACCGCACCGCCTTTCAGGCGGAACCACCTATGCAGAAGTCCTTACCCCAATCGCCAGCTACTCTTCGGGAGAGGGGGTCTGGGGGAGAGGCGCTTCTCTTAGAGAA
>USCW01000212.1 GCA_900553315.1 uncultured Eubacteriales bacterium | reverse complement strand
GGGAGAGGCGCTTCTCTCAGAGAAGCGGCCTCTCCCCCAGCGTTCCCCTTACCCATTGGGCGCCACATAACAAACCTCGACGGTGGCCTGTTGCAGCTTGCTTATCATGGGGAGAACGCGGGGATCGTCGGGGGTGAAGGTTACGAGATAGAGACGCACGTAGGGTCCCATGCGACGCATTCGAATGATCGCGTCCACAATGCTGCCGTTCAAACGGGCCGTGATAATGACCGTGCAGCCCGTCTTGCGCATTCGGCGCGTTTCCAGAATCAAGACGCGCTCAAAACGATCCGTCTCCGAAAAGTCCAAACGCGCCAGCTCCTCAAAGAGCGTCGGCAGGCCCATCGCCTTCTCAAATTCCATGGGATGATTGCCTTGCAGCGGAAGACGAATGCTCCCGTCGTGCCGCATTTGATGCGCAACCACAGAAGCGGCGGTTTCCAATAACGTGTCTCGAATATCCGCTTCCGCCTCCGGATGCCCCCATGTGGGCGGCGCAGAGCAGTCCATCAATACCAGCGCATCCGGCAGAACCGGCTCCTCAAAGCGCCGTACCATCAGCTCATTCTTGCGCAGCGAAAGCTTCCAATGAATTTTCTTTAGGGGATCGCCCGGCTGATACGCCCGAACATCCGCCGGGGCATTGATGTCCTCCGTTGCCTTGTGCATCGCTTCAGAGCCAGCGTCTCCCGGCGCAAATTTCAGATCGTCCACCTCAAAGGGCATTGGCAATACAAGCAGCTCACGAGTGTCCTCGCCCGGCTCCTTCGCAATGGAAAACATGCCGAAGAGGTCTTCGATCACGTAGCGCTTGACCCCCGGCGACGTTACGCCCACGTGTACCGCGTGAAAGGGAAGCGTCACCGTCTGCCCATTGCCGCGAATGTCCGTCATGCGAAGCTGTGTTTCCGGTGTTTCGGGCGTGGCCGCCAGCTCTAGTAATACCGGCGCAATGGGCAGTGGACAGGCGCATTGCACCTGCACCGTTAAATGCACCGTCTGTCCGCGCTGGACGTTCTGCCCGCTGAGCAGCGTGTGCAGCCGCACCGTCCGCGAGGCCCACAGCACGCTGATCAGACTGTACAGCAAAAGCACCAGCAGCAGAATCGCCGCCATCAGAAAGATGGGACTTCCCGTGGAAAGCGCCGCCAGCAGCAGCGCCCCCAACGCCACCAGCAGCGAGGTTACATGGCATTTCATACCTTCAGCGGCACCGCCACGTTTTGCAGAATGTTCATCAATACCTGCTCGGCGGTAATGCCCTTCATCCGCGCCTCGGGGTTGGGCAGCAGACGATGGGAGAAAACAGGCAGCAGCATGTGCTGCACATCCTCCGGCAGGGTAAAGTCACGCCCGTCCAGCAGCGCACAGGCCTGTGCGCCGTGGATCAGCGCAATGGCTGCACGGGTGGACGCGCCCAGCTGCAAGGCAGGATCCTGCCGGGTCGCCGCCGCCAGCTGCGCAACATATGCCCGCACCTCCGGGGCGCAGTAGATCGTCGTCACCATCTGCTGAAGCGCAATAATGTCCTGCGCGGAGCAGACCGGGGTCAGCGTCGCCATGGGCTTCACCTGACCGCTGTAACGCTCCAATACGTCCATTTCCTGCTCTACCGTCGGATAACCGATGGAAATGCGCAGGAAAAAACGGTCCATCTGTGCCTCGGGCAGCGGATAGGTGCCCACAAACTCGCCGGGGTTCTGCGTCGCCAGTACAATAAAGGGCTGGGGCAGGGGATGGGTCACGCCGTCCACCGTCACCTGATATTCCTCCATAACCTCCAGCAGACTGGCCTGCGTCTTGGGGCTGGTACGGTTGATCTCGTCCGCCAGCACCACCTGACTCATGACCGCACCGGGCTTGTACTCCATTTCGCCGGTTTTGAAATTCACCAGCGTGAAGCCCGTCACGTCCGAGGGCATCAGGTCGGGGGTGAACTGAATGCGCTTGAAGGAACAATCCAGCGACTTGGCCAGTGCGCTGGCCAGCGTGGTCTTGCCCACGCCGGGAACATCCTCGATCAATACGTGTCCCTTGCACAGCAGGGCGATCAGCGCATATTCAATGGCCTCCTCCTTGCCAACGATGACCTTGGCAATGTTCTGCTGCAAGGCGTTGATAATCTGTCTGGGCTGCATGATGGCCTGACTCCTTTCATGTGGCGAAACCTCAGGGGTAGTATATCGCAGCGTATCGCCAAAGCGGCGACGCCGCTTTGGCGAATTTGCATTTTTCACTATCAGCGAAGCCAATGGCAAAAATCATTTTGCGAGGCATGCTGACCGTCTGTAGTATACCCAAATCCTCCTGTTTTTTCAAGGAGGAGGCGGGGCTTGCCAAACCCACCCTCGAAGATTACAATAGAAACGCAACGAAATACATCCATGCAGGACGCAAAATATATCGTATCACATTTGTAACAATTTTGCAATAAGGAGAGCGGCTATGCGGGATATTCTGGAAATTCTGGCCCCCGGAGCTTATGTCTCCGGGGAGAAGATCAGCGAGGAGCTGGGGATCAGCCGTGCGGCGGTATGGAAGCGCATTGAGGCGCTTCGTGCGCAGGGGTATCAAATCGAGAGCGCCGGGAAACGCGGCTATCGTCTGCTGGCGGGGGACGGTTTGGAGCCGGTGCTGTGGCTCGACCAGCTGACCACACAGGCGTTGGGACGCGGCGAGGTTCGCTATGAGCATGAGTTGACCAGCACGAATAATGTGCTGAAGGAAATGGCGGCGCTGGGCGCACCCCATGGCAGCCTGTGCCTGTGCGACGCGCAGACCGCAGGCAAGGGCCGCCTTGGACGGCAATGGATTTCCCCGGCTGGGGAGGGGCTGTGGTGTTCTGTGCTGCTTCGGCCGCAGATGAAGCCGGAACAGGCGCCGTTCATTACCCTGTGTACCGCTATGGCCTTGGCACAGGCCATTGACGAGCTCTGCGGCGTGACGGTGCGGATCAAGTGGCCGAACGATCTGGTGCTGAACGGCAAAAAGTGCGTCGGTATTCTGACGGAGCTGGCCGCCGACCCGGATCGGGTGGAATATGTGGTCATCGGCACGGGGATCAACCTGCACCCGCACGCCTACGCGCCGGAGCTGAAGGAGAAGGCGATCTCGCTGGAGGAGGTCGCCGGGAAAGCGCCCCTGCGGCGGGAACTGCTGGTGCATTATCTGGCGGCGCTGGAGCCGCTGCTGGCTCTGCTGGAAAAAGAGGGCTTCCGGGCTATGGCTCACGCCTATGCGGCGCGAAGCTGCACATTGGGCAACCGCGTACAGGTGACGGGCAGCGTGAACCTGACAGGCGTTGCGGAGTCGCTGGATGAGACAGGGGCGCTGATGGTGCGCACGGGAGACGGTGTGCTGCACCGGGTGTTGTCCGGGGACGTGTCTGTGCGCGGAGTCATGGGCTATGTGTAAGGGGCTGGGGCTCGACCTGTGCGAGATCGCCCGGATGGAGACGCTGCTGGCGGATGAGCGCTTCCTGAGCCGCTATTTTACGCCTGAGGAGGCGGCTTACGTGCGCAGCCGCGGTCAGAGCGCTGGGCAGACGCTGGCGGGGTTATTTGCCGCCAAGGAAGCGGTGGTCAAGGCGCTGGGCGTTGGTCTGTCACTTCCATTCAAAGATATTGAGATCATCCATAACGAAGCATGCCAGCCGCAGGTGCGCTTGACCGGGACGGCGGCGGAGAGGCTGGCGGCGCTGGGCGGCGGAGACTTTCTGCTGAGCATTACCCACGAGGGTGGCATGGCCGCCGCCGTGGCGCTGTGGCAAGCGTAAGGGGGAGTAAACATGCTGACGACGCTGACACCGGCGCAGATGAAGGCGCTGGAAGCGGACTTTATGGCGCAGACCGGCGTGCCCGGTTCGGTGCTGATGGAGCTGGCGGCTCACGCCGTGGTGGAGGCCGTGACGCGTCATGCGCC
>USCW01000211.1 GCA_900553315.1 uncultured Eubacteriales bacterium | reverse complement strand
CGCCATGGCCAGCTGCGCGCATTGCACCGCGCTGGCAAGGGCGCTGGCGATCTTCAGCGCACAGCCGGACTTTGCACCGTCGCAGATCAAGCCGGACACGTCGGCGATCATGTTCTGGATTGCGGACAAGATCTCGTTGATGCCGCCGCCCAGCAGATATACAATGCCCGCCGAGGAGCCGATAGAGGCCGCGATAGCGCAGCCGCACAGGGGCGAAAGCTTGCCGATATGCGACTTGATATGAATCGTAATCAGCTGACTGAGGGTCTCTGCGCGAAGCATGGTATCCTCGTCGCTGCCCAGCTTCCGAGCCGCCGCCACCACGGGCAGACTGGCGCTGATGCCCTGATTGCCGCTGCCAGTGGTGCTCATCACGGGCAGGGTGGAGCCCGCCATGCGAGCGTCCGCCGCCGCTGCGGTATAGGCGCAGACATACTCGGACAGGGACATCTCCTCCATGGAGCGGCCCTGCTGAAGCACCCGGCCCACACGCATACCGTAGTTCTTCGAAAGGCCCTCCTGCGCGATGGTGTCGTTCATGGCGATCGCATCGTTCAGGAAGCGGACGCAGTTCAAATCCACCGTGGTCGCAAACTCATAAATGCCCACCACATCCAAATCGTCCCCCATGGATGCGCCGGGATGGAGCGTCTGTGTCTCCTGATGCTCCAGCACCTGATCGTCCAGCTGCACATGGGTGATGTTGGTATGCGCGTCCTCGATGACACACACAGCTTCATGCCCGTTGGCGTAGGTATGCGCCTCGATGTAGAGCTTCTTCGCCGTATCCTTGGTATGGACATGGATGCAGCCCGTCGCGGCATAGACCCGCGCCGCTTCGCAGTCCTCCGGCGTGGCGGCGGACAGCACCTCCAGCCCATAGGCGGAACGTCCCGCAATGCAGCTGAGCGCGGAAGCAATCTCTAACCCCACCATGCCGGTGCCGGGAATGCCCACGCCCATGGCGTTCTTCAAAATGTTGGTGCTGACCCACAGCACGATCTTTTCAGGGCGGCAGCCCAGCGTCTCCGTGGCCTTCGCCACCGCCAGCGCCACGGCGATCGGCTCCGTGCAGCCCAGCGCAGGCTTGATCTCCCGGTGCAGCGCGTCCAGATACTTCTGACAATCCATCTTATTTCTCCTTGATGCTTTCTACTTCGTCCAGCGCAATCATACTCATAGCGTATACGCGCATAAAGTTGAGCAGGTGCTCCATGTCCTCGCTCTCGTCGCATTGATGATAATCGCCGCGGCCGGGGCGGAAAATGTGCGGCGGGAACTCCCGTCCGGGCATACCGGGGCCAAAGCCGAAGGCATTGGGCAGATACGCCGCGTAGTTGCCGCCGGACATGACAAAGGGCTCGCTCGCCTGATGCATGACCTCGTTATACACCCCGGTCAGCAGCTTCACCACGGGATGATCCACCGGGAAGCTGCACGAGGGCCGTGCGCGAAGCTTCACCGCAGAAGCCCCCACGGTCTGCGCCTTGCAGTTCGCCCGGGATGTCATTTCATCCGCATCCGCGGACACAGGCAGGATGATGAACACCCGCACCTTCAGCACGCCGTCTTCCCATGCCATGGCGGTCGCGCCCATTTGCAGCGCACCGGACAGCTCGTCCGCATAGTCGATGCCCAGCGTCTCGCCGTGCCAGCTGTTAATCAGTCCCGCCACGTCGTTCAGCTTTTCCGCGTCCTCCGGGAACCTCTCGCCCAGCAGCTTCAGCAGCTTAACAATCGCGTTGTCAATGCCGTCCGCCTTAAAGATGTGCGCGGAATCGCCTTTAGCCGTCAGCGCCGTGCCATCGGCCAGCACCGCCGTGATCTCTTCCGGCGTTACGGAGGGATTATTGCTCTGCTGGATCGTCACCTCATGGGCAAAGGGAACCTCCACCGACAGGGTCATGCTGCCCCGCTGAGCGCAGCACACTGGGAAACCCGTATCCGGCACGATGGACAAATCGGGCGCAGGATAGTGCGCGGTGAAGTAACGCGCATCCTCCATACCCGTCTCCTCGCTGGTGCCCATGTACAGGCTGTAGCTGCGGCGGAGCTTCACGCCCAGATCGCGCAGACAGTTCATCACATGGAACACACCGATAGCCGCCATTTTGTTGTCCTGCACGCCGCGGCCGATCAGGTAGCGGTTTTCTACCAGCGTCCCCTCGAAGGGCGGATAATCCCACTCGGCAGGGTCGGGCACCGGCACCACGTCCAAGTGCGCCCAGATGCCCACCTTTTCTTCACCGGGGGTGAAGGTGACGGAGCCCACGTAATGGTCGTAATCCCGGCTGGTATAGCCGTGCTTCTTGCCCAGATCATACATGTAGGTCAGCGCATCACGGCAGGCCTGTCCAAAGGGCGGAACCACTTCGTCGGGAACCGATACGCTCGGAATTCGAACGAGACCAATCAAGTCGTCAATAATCTCCTGCCGGTGGGCCGCAAGCCATTCATCCACCTTGTTCAACAGCATCTGATCCATGACGGTTCACCATCCTACGTTAAAGCTTTATTTATTTGTATCATAGCTGATTCAAGGCGGGCTTGCACGCGCTTTTAGGGCAAAAAACGTGCAGAATTGACTTTTTCGCGCCCCTGCGCTTGCAAAACATGATTGATTCTGCATTAACAATGCGCATTCTCCCCCTAGGCTTTCGGTGCGAAAAACGTTACAATTCAGCCAAATAATAAATCTCTGCCAAAGGAGTTGAGCTTCATGATTCAAGATCGCTTGAACAGCGTCCGTGCGCACATGCGCAAGAACGGCTTGGAGCAGCTGATTATCACCCAGCCGCAGGCCATTTACTACCTGACCGGACTGTGGTGCAACCCCATGGATCGTCTCGACGCGCTGGTCGTCACGGAGGATTCCTGCAAGCTGCTGTGCTATGTGCTGGCGGTGATCGAGCCGGAGGACTGCGAGGTCACGATCTATTCCGATACAGGCAAGACCGTTTCCACGCTCAGCAGTCTGCTAGCGAGCGGCGTCACCGGCGTGGATGGTTATCTGCACAGCCGCTTCCTGCTTCCCCTGATGCAGCTGCGTCCCGATCTGCAATTGAAGGTCTCCACCTGTGTGGAGGATGCGCGGATGATGAAAACCCCCGAGGAGATTCAGCTGCTGCGTCACGCCAGCGAGGTCACGGACGACGTATTTGCCGATTCCTTCCGTCAGCTGCGCGAGGGCATGACGGAGCTGGACTTGGGTGCGGTATTCTCCGACACCTTCATGGCGCACGGCGTGGGCCGCTTTGCGGGCGATCCCATGGTCTGCTTCGGCGCGGGCTCCGCGGAGCCGCACCACACCCCCGGCTATGCCAAGCTGAAGCCCGGCGACACAGTTTCCGTAGACACTGGCAAGCGCATTGACGGCTATTACAGCGACATGACCCGCACGGTATTCTTCCGCTCCGTCAATGACGAGCAGCGCAAGATCTACAACATTGTGTTGGAAGCCAATCTAGCCGCGCTGGAGGCGATCAAGCCCGGCGTGTTGATGTCCGACATTCACGAGGCCGCGTGCAAGGTGATTCGTGACGCGGGATACATGGACTGCTATCCCCACCGCACCAGCCACGGCATCGGCATCGACTACCACGAGGAGCCCTTCGACATTGTCGGTCGTCCCCTGCCGGTGGCGGAGAACATGTGCTTCTCTGTCGAACCCGGCATTTACCTCCCCGGCCGCTTCGGTGTGCGCATTGAAGACCTAGTCGTCGTCACCAAGGACGGCTACAGTCTCCTGAACCACGCGCCGAAGGAACTGAGAGTCATCGAATAAGAACGTGTAAATATGCGAGGGAAGGGACTTTTCTGAAGAAAAGTCCCCTCCCTCGCGCTCCCTCCTCTAAAGACGGGGTGGGGGACGTGCTGGGGGGAGAGGCGGCTTCTCTGAGAGAAGCCCCTCTCCCCCCAGACCCCTCTC
>USCW01000210.1 GCA_900553315.1 uncultured Eubacteriales bacterium | reverse complement strand
CCTCCTCCCCAGACCCCTTCTCCCGAAGAGCGGCTGGCGTTTGGCGGGTGTGCTTTCTCCTTAGTTGGTTCCGCCTGAAGGGTGGACGCGGTTTCCTGCTGCTTGGTTGTGGTCACGGCGGCTGACAGAGCCGCCGCGACCTGCCAACGTTGGGTACGATACAAGCTATAAGTGGGGGCCCGAAGGTTTCCAAAGGGCGATCGGAAAGCCGCCAGACGGGCTCCGTCCTTTGGTCGTGCCCGCAGGCACGAAATCCCCCGCGTCCGCAAACGTGGCCTCCTTAGGCTTCCTCCGCAGAGGGAGCTGTCATGCGCAAAGCGCATGACTGAGGATAAGTCCAGCGCCGCAAGACCAAACTGCCGGAAGGAAAACAATATCTTTTCCTAACCTTCCGCCTAGTTACCAAAAGGTGCCTACTTGCATTTACGCACAAACCGATTTATCCTATCCTCAAGGGTGCGAAGCACCCTGTGAACTAGTGAAACGGAGGAATCGATAAATGACGGAAGCATTGAAGCAAACGCTGGTAGCAAAGACCCATGACCTGATGAATGCGCCCTCCTGCTGCGCGGAAGCCAAGGCGGCTGCTCAGCGCTGGTTGGATGCGCTGGGAACGTCCAGCGAGGCGGAGGAGACCCGCGCTTATATTGCCGAGCTGGAGGGCGACATTATGCCTGTGGACATGCTGGCGGCCTTTATGGGCTCCGATACGGCGGTGAAGCTGTTCGGTGCGGAGGGCGCGGCGAATATGCTGTCCCATGCGAAGGAGCTTCAGGCGAAGGGTGCGGCGTACTGCGACTGCCCTGCCTGTGCGGCCTGTGAAGCGATCCTCGCGCACAAGAGCGAGCTGATGTAAAAGCTTTCGGTTGTTCTATTCAGCGTCTCACAGTGTGTCTGTGAGGCGCTTTTTGGTGGGTTCGGGCGCTTCCGCACCACATTGGAAAAAATTGCGGAAAAGCTTGTGAAAATATTATTGACATAGACTTGTCAACTAGTCTATAATATCTGTTGCGGGTTTCCGCGAAGGTTATGTTCTCCCAACGAATAAGGAGGGTAATCACATGAAGAAGGCAAGGAAGTTCCTCAGCCTGCTGCTGGCCGTGATGATGGTTATGGGTCTGGTTCCGGCAATGGCTGAATCCGCCCTGACCGACGGCGTGTATGTCGGCACGGGCAAGGGTATGCATTCCAACATCGAAGTGAGCGTTACCGTGACCGACGGCAAGATCGCCGACGTGACGGTGAACAACCACGGCGAGACTGCGGGCGTCTCCGATCCCGCGATCGAGCAGATTCCCGCGGCGATTGTTGCGGCGAATTCCGCGGACGTGGACGCGGTGGCTGGCGCGACCCTGACCTCCAACGGCATTATGGAGGCGGTCAAGAACGCGCTGAGCGGTAAGACCGAGGAGCAGAGTACCGAGCTGACCATTGAGCCCGACATGATCGTGGTGGGCTCCGGCATGGCCGGTCTGGTGGCAACGGCTCGCGGCGTTGAGCTGGGCCTGAAGGTGCTGGTGCTGGAGGAGAGCGTCCGCACGGGCGGCTGCATCCACTACGCCGGCGGTACCATCAGCGGCGCCGGTTTCAAGATTCAGCAGGAGAATGGCGTGGAGGACACTCCCGAAGCCTTCTATGCGGATATTGAAGCGCTGGGCGGCGAGGGCGAGTTCAACAAGCCCCTGGCCAAGATGCACACCGAGCGCGCCAAGGACGCTATTGACTGGCTGGACGAGGACCTGAAGGTGGACTTCGGTGACCGCAGCCTGGTGGGCGGCGCTTATACTGCCATGCAGACCCTGCGCGTGACCCGTGCGCTGGGTTCCTACGCCATGGGCGCTGCCAATGCGTATCTGGAGCCCCTGAACGCTCGTCTGGAGCAGGCCATTGCGGATGGCAATGCCCAGATCATGTACAACACCGCCGTCACCGAGCTGCTGGTGGAGGGTGACAAGTGTGTGGGCGTGAAGGCCGGTGACCGCGAGTTCCGTGCGAACAACGTGGTGCTGGCGACTGGCGGTTACAGCTTCAACGAGGATCTGCTGAAGCTGTCCGGCTTCGAAAATGTGATTTCCTGCGCTCCCAGCACCTCCAACGGCTCCGGCTTCCTGATGGCCAAGGCTGTGGGCGGCGTGTTTGACAACATGGACGAGATCGTGAACTTCTACGGCGGCGGCGTTCCCACGGATGGCTTTGCCATGAAGTATCAGATCAACAACAAGTATCCGGGCATGATCTATGTGAACACCGATGGCGACCGCGTGGGCGTGGAAGAGTCTGCGACCAGCGCCATGTGGTATGGTCAGAAGGAAAGCAAGCTGTACGCCGTGATCTCCGGCAACATGGTGGATGCGGAGCAGGCTTTCCTGAAGTATCCGATGATGAACAAGGCTGTGCTGGCGAACAACGGCTGGGACAAGCTGGAAGAGCTGGCGGAGGCTGGCAACTGCGTGTACAAGGCCGATACGCTGGAGGAGCTGGCCGAGAAAATCGGCGCGGCTGATCTGGTGGCGACCGTGGAAGCCTACAACAAGGACGTTGCGGCGGGTACGGACAGCGCCTTCGGTCGTGCGGCTGAGAGCATGGTGGCCCTCGAGAAGGGCCCGTACTATGCGGTTGTGACCGTGCCCTATGTGTGGTCCGGTTCCTCCGGCGGCGTGCGTGCCAACGAGGATGGCTATCTCCAGCGTGAGGATGGTTCCGTGATCACCGGCCTGTCTCTGGCGGGCGAGATCCTCGGACCCAGCAACATCCTGGGCAAGATCAACTTCGGTGGTATCAACCACTCCATGTGCGCGACTTGGGGCATCATTGCTGCCGAGCACGCTGCGGCGAACAAGTAAAAAATGTTGTCCAAATGACTGCGGTCCTTTGGACGAGGAAGGGCTTTCCAAATTTTGCCGACCAGAGGTCGTCAAATTTGCGGGTCGTCGATTTTGCAGAATCGACGACCCGTGAACCCGGCGAAGCCGGGTTACACGATTGCAGTCCGCCGACGGTTATGGCTGCGGCGTGAGGAAGCTTTTCAGATGATCATAAAGGCGCTGGGCTGGATGCTTTGCATCCGGTTCAGCGCCTTTGTTTTTGTATTTGCGAGGAGCGTCAGCCTCCGCAGGAGTCCCGGTATTCGCCCGGGGCTTTGCCGGTGATCTTCTTGAAGGATTTCGAGAAGTGCGCCACGTCGCTGTACCCGACCTGTTCAGCTACCTCGTGAATGCGCATGGCGGGGTCTTGCAGCAGCTGCTTGGCCTTTTCGATGCGCATACTGCCCAGCAGGTCAAAGAAGCTCTGATTGGTATGCTTATTGATAAGCTTGGACAGGTGCCATTGGCTGACGTACACGCTCTCGGCCACGTCGCTGAGGCTGATATGCTCGGTGCAATGGTTGCGCATATAGTCCAGCGCGGAACGGACGATGAAGCTTCCGGCCTCGCCGTTTTCGGCGGGTTCCTCGGCGGAGGGCTCCTGTGCGGGCGGCATGGCGTCCAGCAGGGCGGTCATAGCCTGCACGGCCTCGGTCAGCTCGTCCATTTTACTGGGCTTGCACAGGTAGCGGCACACGCCGAGGCGGATAGCTTGCTGGGCATAGGCAAAGTCGCGGTAAGCGGTAAGCACGGTGACCTGCATATGCGGATATTCGCTCTTGAGGGCGGCCAGCATGGTGAGTCCGTCCATGTTGGGCATACGAATGTCTGTAAACACGATATCCGGTGCGGTTTCGCGGATGATCTGCATTCCGCTCATGCCGTCGCTGGCTGTGCCGGTGACGCAGCAGCCCATTTTCTCCCAAGGCACAACGCGTCTCAACCCTTCCAAAATCAAATGCTCGTCGTCCACCAAAACAACCTTATACATAGCAACCTCCATGAAGGTAACGGGGGGAGATTCTGGGGGAGAGGCCGCTTCTCTAAGAGAAGCGCCTCTCCCCCAG
>USCW01000209.1 GCA_900553315.1 uncultured Eubacteriales bacterium | reverse complement strand
TGGCCAGCGACAAGTTGCTGACGAAGTTCACCGACGGGCCGGTAATGGAGCCGAACGCGTCCGCGTTGTAGTTTGCGTCCGCCGCCGCGTCGCTCTTGTCATGGAAGCGCTGAAGGAAGACCTCCTCGCGGCCATAGGCTTTGATGGTCTTCAGACCGCTCACCGTTTCCTCCACGTAGCCGTTCATTTCGCCCAGCTTACGGCTCCGCGTGCGGTACAGCGGACGAACCCGCTTCGCCCGATAGCGGGTGAAAAGCATAGACATGGGAATCGTGACTGCAAAGACCAGCACCAGCAGCGGCGACAGGGTGAGCATCATATACAGCGAGCCGCCCACGGTAATCACGCTGGAAAGCATCTGCGTCAGGTCGTTGGACAGGGACGCGTTCACCGTATCCACATCATAGGAAAAGACGGAGATTACGTCGCCGGTTTGATGGGTGTCAAAGAAGCTGACCGGCAGCGTACCGAGACGCTCGAACAGCTCCTTGCGCATTTGATAGACCACGCCGCGGCTCAGGCGGATCATTATGCGGGACAGGCCATAGCTCATCAGCGTCGAAATTCCAGCACAAATCACCATAAAAATGACATAGCGCCCCACCACGGGGAAATCCACATGCCCGGGCAGGATCGCGTCAATGGCCGCACCGGAAAGCTTCGGCGACACCAGCGCCAGCAGGTTGCCCGCTACGGACAGCGCTACCGCCAGCACCAGCTGCACCCGATAGGGCTTGAAATATTTTGCCAACCGGCGCAGTACCTGACCCGCGCTGCGCTTAGGCCGTTCATAGGAAACTGCGTTTGCTCCAGCCGCCATCAGGCCGTCGCCTCCTCTCCCAGCTGTAATTGATACAGTTCCCGATACATGGGACAGGTCTGCATCAGCTCCGCATGGGTACCGAGACCCATCTGCCGCCCTGCGTCCAGCACAAGAATCTGGTCGCAGTCCCGCACGGCGGAAATTCGCTGCGCCACGATGACCGTAGCCGCCACGCCTTTCCGTGCCTTCAGCGCGTGCCGAAGCAGCGCATCCGTCTTGTAGTCCAGCGCAGAGGAGCAGTCATCCAGCAGCAGAATACTGGGATTCCCCGCCAGCGCACGGGCAATCAGCACGCGCTGCTTCTGTCCGCCGCTGAGGTTCGCGCCGCGTGCCGTCAGCTTCGTCTGGAAGCCCTCCTCCTTGCGGGTAATAAACTCCGCCTGTGCCGATGCCGCCGCGTCCCGTATGGCGGCCTCTTCAATACTGCGACCGAAGCGGATGTTTTCGTCAATGGTGTCCGCCATCAGAAAATCATTCTGCTGCACCACGCCGATGCTGCCGCGAAGCGCCTCCCGGGACAGGCTCTTCAGCGGCTGACCCTTCAGCAGAATTTCCCCCGCATCCGGGTCATAGAAGCGCTGAAGCAGCGCCAATACGGTAGTTTTTCCGCTGCCCGTGGGACCGATGATCCCCAGCGTCTCCCCAGGACGCACAGCGAAGCTCAGCGGCCCCAAATCCACGTGGGATTTGTTGTAGGAAAAGGCCACGTCCCGGAAGCGGATCACCGCATCGTCCGTCTGTGCGGGAAGCTTTTGCGGCTCCAGCTCCACCGGGGCGTTCAGCACCTCCGCCACGCGGCGGGCGCTGGCAAGGCCCTTCGAATAATAGGTAAAAATACGCGAGATCATCAGGAGCGCATTCAAGATAATCGTGAAATAGCTCAGGAAAGCGATGATCTTGCCGGGCTGGGTCATGCCGCTCTGCACACGCACCGCACCCACCCAAATGACCGCCGCCAAGCCGACGTTCAGCAACAGGTTCATCACCGGACCCGTCAGCGCCATCACCGACGAAGCCTTGGACTCCCGGCGCACATTCTCTTTATTGACTTCGTCGAACTTCTCCCGCTCCCAGTCCATCTTGGACAACGCCTTGATTACACGCGCACCCGTCATGTTCTCCTGTACCTTGCGCACCAAGCGGTCAAGGCTCTGCTGCGAGGCCTCAAACAGCGGCACGCCATGCCGGGACACATACGCCAGAACCGCGCCCAGCAACGGCAGCGTGGCGATCAGGACCAGCGCCATCACAGGCTCCAGCGTCAGCGCCACCAAAATACCGCCCATCAGAAGCATGGGCGCACGCACGCCGAGACGCTGCATACGATCCAGCATTATGTGTATATTATAAACATCGCTGTTGACCCGCGACATCAGAGAAGGCACAGTGAAGTGATCCTCCTGCGCGCAGGAAAGATGCAGCGTCTTTTCAAATAAATCGTAACGAAGCTGCTTCGTCACATCCCGCGATACCGCGCAGGACATGCGATTGGCACAGGCATTGCCGAATAGCGCCGCCAGCGCGCATAAAAGCATCAACCCGCCGCGAAGCCACGCTCCCCGCACATCCCCCACCGCCGCACAGTCGTCAATGATGGAGGACAGCAGCCACGGCAGAAACAGCTCAATGATCGTGCCGAAGGTCTTGATGGAGAAGATCAGCCCCATGCGCGGCAGCTTGGGACGAACATATTGATAGATCGTGCGCATCAGTCGGCCTCCTGCCCGGAGGCCCAATCCTCCGCCCGCTGAGCCACCCGGCGCAAAAGCTCCTGCATCGTCTCCGCCTCCTCCGGCGTGAGGCATGCCGTCAAGTACGCATTCCATTCACGCAAGACCTGCCGCAGCTTCGGCAGCGCCGCCTCCGCCTTCTCCGTAGGATAGACTCGAAGCGCACGGCGATCCTCGGGATCCGGCGTACGCGTGATCCAACCGCCATTTTCCAGCGCCGCAAGGGTGCGCGTCACACTGCTCTTGTGCACATATAGGTCGCGTGCCAGCTCCTCCTGCGTCCAGCCGGGCTTACGGCAAATGTGCATCATGTACGGCACCTGACAGCTGGTCAGCCCCACCTCTGCCAACGCCTCATCCCGATAAAGGCCGGTGCAGCGCGTGATGATGTTCACCGCCCGGGTCAAGTGTTCCATCGATAGCACCTCCGTTTTTAGTTGATAACGCAACTATTGCAATCGCAACTATTTTACCGTGCCTCCCCCGCTTCTGTCAAGCGCTGTCGAAATGCAGCGGAAACAAAATATTACCAGTAAAAATTCAAAAAACGCTTGACGAACCATCCCTTTTCTGTTATACTCAATTTCGCTGGTTCAAGCCAAGGAGAGATGGCCGAGCGGTTGAAGGCGCTGGTCTTGAAAACCAGTGATGTCGAAAGGCACCGGGGGTTCGAATCCCTCTCTCTCCGCCAATTTTATACTTGCTTGACATGGAGAAGTACCCAAGTGGCCGAAGGGGCTCCCCTGCTAAGGGAGTAGTGTGGGTTAACCGCAGCCCGGGTTCAAATCCCGGCTTCTCCGCACATAAAGACCTTGAAAGTTTTTAAGGTCTTTTTTCGTATCTGTTAAACCAAAGCATGTTGGCACACGCACAAGACACTGATAGAATTAGCTTTATCAAGTGAATCCCAGAACCTCACCTGACGAGGGCGAGATCATATGGTGCTGCTCCTGCACCAAAAAAGAAGTATGCAAAGATGACAACACAAGAAATACTAACGTTGCTCAATCTGATCGCCGTTGTTGTTTTCGGAACCATTAACGCAATGAAACGAAAATAACCGCTCTCCTCTCGCACAGGAAAGCGGTTATTCCCTAGACTAATCGGGGAGTAGCGCGACACCTGCACACATCAGGCTGCTATCTCGCCTGATGTCATCATAGCACAGACAGCAAGAAAAATCAAACAAAAACAGGCCATAAGCCTGTTTTTATATTGCCTTCTCTCCGCAACTCCCCTATGCCGCATAGGTCGCGGCGGCTCTGTCAGCCGCCGTGACCACAACCATCCCGCAAGAAAACGCGCCCACCTTACAGGGGCAACCTGTTTGAGGGAAGAGTCAACTCAAACCCCAGCTACTCTTCGGGAGAGGGGGTCTGGGGGAGAGGCGCTTCTCT
>USCW01000208.1 GCA_900553315.1 uncultured Eubacteriales bacterium | reverse complement strand
AGAGGCGCTTCTCTTAGAGAAGCGGCCTCTCCCCCAGCGTCTCTCCCCCCAGAAAGGAGCCATTTTATGCAAGATCGACGGATTCCGGCGCTGGATGGGTATCGGGTCGTTTTGGTGTTTTTGGTGAGCTGGTACCATATCTGGCAGCAGAGCTGGTGGACGCCGAGCCTGCCGGGGGTGGGAAGCCTCGACTTCTTAATGCGGTCGGGATATGTCCATGTGGACGGAATGATTTTGCTTAGCGGGTTCCTGCTGTTTCTGCCGTGGGCGCGGGAAATGCTCGACGGCGCTCCTCAGCCGCAGATACGGGAGTTCTACCGCAGACGCGTGGCGCGGATCGTCCCCAGCTATTACGCCTTCACCCTTGGAATGCTCCTGCTCGTCGCCCTGCCTCATGGCCTGTATGCCAACTGGCAGAGCGGCGTGAAGGATGTGTTCCTGCACCTGACCTTTTTACAGAATCAGGACGTGTATACTTACCTCGGCACGCCGCTGGGTGTGGCTAGCTGGACCATTGCGCTGGAAATGCAGTTCTACCTCATTTTCCCATGGAGCGCACGGGCGGCTAACAAGCGGCCCGCGCTGACCATCGGTGCAATGATGCTTGCGGGGCTGGGGTATCGGGCGTTTCAACTGAATGCCCTGACGGATTATAACCTCGTGGTCAACCAGCTGCCCGCTTTTTTGGACGTGTATGCCGTGGGCATGATCTGTGCCATGGCGTATGTGAAGCTGGAAAAGGGTGTCGGGAAGAAGCGATGGTTCCGCTGCCTCGCCACGTTGGGAGCGGTGGGATTGATCTGGGTGCTGACGCTTTTGCTGAAGCAGCAGGCCTACGCGAACGGTCAGGCGGGGATTCAGGCTGGACAAATGGCAAGACGGCCCTTCTTCGCCCTGTGCTATGGCGGCATCGCCCTGACGCTGGCGCTCAGCGTGCGGCCCGTGCAGTGGGCGCTTGGCAATCGCGTGATGCACACCCTCGCGGGACTGTCCATGAATTATTATCTGGCGCACCAATGCGTGGCGGTGGAGCTGAAGCGGCTGGGATTCCCGCCCTCGGTGAACGAGCTGCCCAATCAGGCCGGGGAGCAGCCTTGGCAGACCCAATATACGTGGCTGTGCTTCGGACTGTCGCTGCTGCTGGCGGCGCTGCTGACCTATGGCGTGGAGAAGCCCTGCGCACGGGCGATTCGCCGCGCATTTCAAAAATACGACGCAAAAAAACGGAGGAAACAGCAAATGAAGGATCCTAGAATGGTGCAGTTGGCAAAGAATCTGGTGAATTATTCCTGCCGGGTGCAGCCGGGGGAAAAAGTGTGGATCGAGGGCACGGGCGTACCGGCGGAGTTCATGGCGCAACTGGTGGAGGAAACCTACGCCGCAGGCGGCGTGCCCTTTGTGAATCTGCGCGACCCGAAGGTGGAGCGCGCCATGGGCATGGGCTATACCGCCGAGCAGCTGGACTGGCTGGCAGAGAACGATGCGAAGCGCATGAGCGAGTGTCAGGCATATATCGGCGTGCGAGCCGGGGACAATAGCTACGAGACCGGCGATGTGCCGCAGGAGCGCACGGCGCTGTATGCCAAGCACTACGGCAGCGTGGTGCATGGCGGCGTGCGTGTGCCGCACACGAAGTGGGTGGTGCTGCGCTATCCGGTGCCCGCCATGGCTCAGCAGGCGGGCATGAGCACCGAGGCCTTTGAGGATTACTATTTCAATGTGTGCAATCTGGACTACGGCCGTATGAGCAAGGCCATGGACGCGCTGGTGCGGCGCATGGAGGCGGCGGATCAGGTGCATATCACGGGTCGGGGGACTGACCTGCGGTTCTCGATGAAGGGGCTCCCGGCGATCAAGTGCGCGGGCGAGGCGAATATTCCTGACGGCGAGGTGTTCAGCGCACCGGTGGTGGGCACCATCGAGGGGGAGATCACCTATAATACGCCCAGCTTGTATCAGGGCGTGACATTTGAGAACATTCATCTGGTGTTCCGGGAGGGCCGCATTGTGGAGGCCACGGCCAACGACACGAAGCGGCTGAATGAAATCCTCGACACGGACGAGGGCGCACGCCGGGTGGGCGAATTCGCCATCGGTGTGAACCCCTATATCACCTCCGCCATGAAGGATACGCTGTTTGACGAGAAGATCGCGGGCTCCTTCCATTTCACGCCGGGGCGCTGCTATGACGACTGCGACAACGGCAACCGTTCCGCCATTCATTGGGACTTGGTGTGCATCCAAACTCCGGAATACGGCGGGGGCGAAATGTACTTTGACGGGGAGCTGATTCGCAAGGACGGAAGGTTTGTGCCGGAGGATTTACAGGGGCTGAACCCGGAGCATTTGAAATAATGGCGGGGACGGGCGATAGCCCACCAGAATAATCATGAGAAGCGACTTCCTGCAAGGAGACGGTGTTTGCACCGGCCTTTTTGCAGGATTTTGCATTTTTGAGGGAAAAGACTTGCAAAAAGGATGAGACGTGGTATAATGGTGTATGTCGGCATAAAAGCTGCATATTTCAAAGAAGAAATGCTTGCGGCGCCGCTTGAATGCAGGTTACGGCAATAGAAGATGCAAGAGGAGGAAGCTTACCGTGGCTTTGACCGTTTCTCATCGCTGCCAGAATATTACCCCTTCCATGACCCTGAGCATTGACGCTCGGGCGAAAGAGATGCGTGCCGCCGGTCTGAATGTGATCGGCTTCGGCGTGGGCGAGCCGGATTTCCCCACGCCTCAGTTCATCTGCGACGCGGCGAAGGAGGCCATTGACAAGGGCATGACCCGCTATACCCCCGCCGCAGGCACCAAGGAGCTGCGCAAGGCCATCGTGGAGAAGCTCCGCCGGGACAATGATATGACCTATACCTATGGCGACATTATTGTCTCCAACGGCGCGAAGCACAGCCTGTACAACATTTTTCAGGCGATTATTGATCCCGGCGACGAGGTGTTGATTCCTTCGCCCTGCTGGGTCTCTTATCCCGAAATGGTGCGCATGGCGGGTGGCGTGCCCGTATTTATTCCTGCGACGGAGGAAACGAACTTCATCCCCACGAATAAGGACATTGCCAGCCGCGTGACCCGCCGCACCAAGGCGATCGTCATTACCAGCCCCTCCAACCCCAACGGCAGCGTATGGAGTCAGGAGCAGCTGCAATTTGTGGCGGATTTGGCGGTGAGCCATCCGTTCTTTGTGGTCAGCGACGAGATTTATGAGAAGCTGATCTATGACGGGCGGAAGCACCTGTCCATTGCGCAGCTGGGCGAGCAGATCAAGAGCCAGACGTTCATTGTGAACGGCGTGAGCAAGGCGTATGCCATGACCGGCTGGCGTATTGGCTATGTGGCGGGTCCGCGCAGCGTAATCTCCGCGATGGCGAGCTTTCAGTCTCAGGCAACGAGCAACCCGAACAGCATTGCACAGTATGCGGCAATGAAGGCGCTGCAGGGCGATCAGAGCTGTGTGGATGAGATGGTGGCGGAGTTCCAGAAGCGCCGCGATGTGATGGTGGAGGGCATCAACGGCATTCCCGGCCTGAGCTGCCGCAAGCCGCAGGGTGCGTTCTACATCATGATGAACATCAAGGAAATGATCGGTCGGCACTACAACGGCCGCGTGATCGAGGACTCGATGGACTTTGCGGAGCTGCTGCTTGCCGAGAAGCAGGTAGCCGTTGTTCCCGGCATTGCCTTTGAGGCCGAGGGCTACTGCCGCCTCTCCTACGCCGTCAGCATGGACAACATCCTCGAAGGTCTAGACCGCATCGCCGCGTTCGTGAACGAATTAGATTAAGGGGGGATGCGAGGGATGGGCCTTTTCTGAAGAAAAGTCCCCTCCCTCGCGCTCCCTCCTCTAAAGACGTGCGGGGTGACGGGGGGACGCTGGGGAGGAGGCGGCTTCTCTGAGAGAAGTTCCGCAACCTCAATCGGCGCGGCCTGTGGCC
>USCW01000207.1 GCA_900553315.1 uncultured Eubacteriales bacterium | reverse complement strand
GGGCTTTCGGTATGTCTAAGTCCTCGGTGCATAAGGATATGCATGAAAGACTGCCGCTGATCGACCGCAGCACGGCGGAAAAGGTGGAAACGCTGCTGCAATATAATAAGGCTGTGCGGCATCTGCGCGGTGGCGCTGCAACACGGAAAAAGTTTCAGCAGCAAAAGCAGCCCTGACGCATGCGTGGGGCGGCTATTGCTAAATCGGCGCAAAATGGTATATAATAAATGAAGCGAAGACAAGCCTTCGCGGATTACGTGACGAAAAGAGAGGTTTGCGCATGAATACGCCCCGCATTCGGGACTTTCAAGGCAAGCATGTTCATATGATTGGTATCGGCGGCTCCAGCATGTCCGGACTGGCGGAAATGCTGGCCGAAAAGGGCTACTGCGTTTCCGGCTCCGATCGCGCAGACGGCTACGCGCTGGCGAAGCTGCGCGACATGGGCATCGAGGTCCATGTCGGACAAAAGGCCGAAAACGTCCATGGCGCTGATTTGGTGATCTATACCGCCGCTATTCTGCCAGATAATCCCGAATGGGTGGAAATGCAGAGGCTTGGCCTGCCCAGCATGGAGCGTGCCGAGCTGCTGGGTCAGCTGATGGAGGGCTATCCGCAGGCCATTGGCGTGTGCGGCACCCATGGCAAAACCACAACGACCTCCATGCTCTCTCAAGCGCTGGTGGAGTGCGGCCTCGACCCAACGGTGCATATCGGCGGTCAGCTGGACGCGATCGGCGGCAGCACCCGCATCGGTAAGGGCAGCGCCTTTTTGGCGGAGGCTTGTGAGTTTAAGGCAAGCTTTCATCATATGCACCCCACCATGGCGGTGGTGACGAATATCGAAGAGGATCATCTGGATTTTTATAAGGACTTGGACGATATTCAGGCTTCCTTCCGACATTTTCTGCACCTGCTGCCGGCGGATGGACTGGCCATCGGCAACGGCGACGATCCCCGCGTGCGTGCGGAACTGGATGCGCTGACCTGCCGCCATCAAACCTTCGGCATGGATACGGACAACGACTGGTACCCGGGTGAGCTGCATTACGACAGCGAAGGACACGGACGGTTTGACCTGATGTTTCAGGGGAAAAAGGTGTGCGCCGTGACGCTGAAGGTGCCCGGTGCGTTCAATGTGATGCACGCGCTGGCAGCGCTGGCAGCGGCATATGCGCTGGGGGCGGACATGGAGAAGGCCGCGCAGTCGCTGACGCATTTTGTGGGCGCACATCGGCGGTTCGAATTGACGGACACGATCGAGGGCGTGGAGATTTTCCATGACTACGGTCATAACCCCGCAGAAATGCGCAACGCGCTGGACGTGGCGCGTCTGCGCTGCAAGGGCCGACTGTGGGCAGTCATGCAGCCGCATACCTACAGCCGAGTAAAGCGGCTGTTCGACGATTACCTTACCTGCACCGAGCGGGCGGACTTTACTTTGGTGACGGACATCTGCGCCGCCCGGGAGAAGGATCCCGGCGATATCAACAGCGGAATGCTGGTGGATGGCATGAAGGCTCACGGTATCGACGCGGTATGGACGCCGTCGTTCGATGATACGGAGAACTATCTGCGCGCCCATTGGATGCCCGGCGACTTGGTGATTACCATGGGGTGCGGCGACATCAATCTGCTGAATGCACAGATGAGCCGCCACGAGAAGGAAAAAAACGGGGAATAATTGTTATTTTCCGGCATGAAAAGCGCTGCCTCCCGCCGTTTTATGGTTAGAAACGGAAAGGGAGGCAGTTTTTTATGAAGAAGTTTCGGGGAATCGTGGCGGTGCTGTGTCTGCTGGCGGCGTGTCTGTGCTGGGGCTTGGCTTCGGCGGAGAACGATGTGCTGTATGTTGCGAATCCTAAGCCGGAGGATCGGCTGCATTTACGCAAGGAGGCGAACACCTCGTCCGGGTCGCTGGGCAAATATTATAATGGCGTGCAGGTGGAAGCGCTGGAATTCCGCAGGGACGGCTGGGTTCGGGTGAAGCTGGACGATACGATGGGTTACATGCGCTCTGAATATCTGAGCGCCGTTCCCGTGGCCAGCGCTATGCCGCTGGCAGAAATTTCGAGCAGCGGCGCGAAGCTGTGGAGCCAAATGAATGAAAACTGCCGCTATACCATGCTGGATGGGTACACGAATGTGCTGGTCATGGGCTTCACGAGCAGCTGGTGCCGTGTGTATGTCCCCGGGCAGGAAGTGACGGGCTGGCTGCATATCACCTTGGAAAAGCTGGTGGACAAAAAGGCAACAGTGAAGAGCCTCGCGTGGGTTCTCAATCCCAATCCGGCGGATCGGCTGAATCTGCGTACAGCGCCCAAGGAGAGCGCCAACTCGGAGGGCAAGTATTACAATGGCGTGCGGGTGGAAATTTTGAAGCTGGCCGACAGCAACGGCTGGGTCAAGGTGCGCATCGGCGAATGCGCTATGGGCTATATGCGGAAGGAGTATCTCTCCGGTTATACGGTGGAGACGGTCTGTCCGAACGTGAAAATCAATCAGAGCAATGTGCAGCTGCGAACAGGAGCACAAGCAACGGCTAACGTGATCGAGACAATGCCGAAAGATATGGGCGTAACGGTGCTGGCGGTGTGCGGTGACTGGTATCACGTGCAGCAGGAAAATCTGGATGGCTATATTCCGGTTTCCGCAACGGATACGCGGCTTCCGCGCTGAACAGATGGACGTGATGGTTTACTTTATCCGGTAAGCATGGTATAATAAGGAGGATATTCAAATTCGCGTTAGGTAAAAGGGGAAGGTTACGTGGCAGCTGTCAATGATATCGGCATTGATCTGGGTACGTCCAATGTGCTGATTTATATGAAGGGAAAGGGCATTGTCCTGCGGGAACCGGCGGTGGTGGCTATCGAGCGGGAAAGCAAGAAGATTCTCGCCGTGGGCAGCGACGCTTATCGTATGATCGGCCGCACGCCGGGCAATGTGCTGGCAATACGTCCGCTTCGGCAGGGCACGGTAACAGACTTTGACCTGACCAATACGCTGCTGAAATATTTCACGATGCATGTGATCGGACGTCACTTCTTTTCGCGTCCCCGCTGCGTGATCTCCGTCCCCAGCGGCGTGAATGAGGTGGAAAAGCGCTCCATCATCAGCATTATGTTTGACGCGGGTATGCGACGTACTCAGATGCTGGACCGTCCCATCGCGGCGGCGCTCGGCGCGGGTGTGCCCTTCGAGGAGCCCTATGGCTCCATGGTCGTGGACATGGGCGCGGGTGTGACGGATATTGCCGTGCTGTCCCTGGGACAAGTGACGGTGGCCAGTTGCATCCCCATCGGCGGAGACTATTTCGATGACGCGATCATCCGCCACCTGCGCAAGAAGTATAATCTGCTGATCGGTGAACGCACGGCGGAGGAGCTGAAGATCAACATCGGCAGCGCCGTTCCGCGTCTGGAAGAAATCGCTATGGAGGTCACGGGTCGTAACTTGATTACGGGTTTGCCCAAGACCATGAAGATTTCTTCCACGGAAATCTATGAGGCGCTGAAGGACCCCGTCGGTGAGCTGATCGAGGCTATTCAGGCGGTGATCGAGCGCACTCCGCCGCAGCTCGCGTCGGATATTTTCAACGATGGTATCGTTTTCACCGGCGGTGCGGCGGCATTGATGGGCCTGTGCGAAGCCGTCTATTCGGTAATGAAGATCCCATGCGGCGTGGCGGACGACCCCCAAACCTGCGTGGTCATGGGCTGCGGCCGCACGCTGGAGGACTTGAGCGGCATGAAGCATCTGCTGGGCAACGGCAGAGGAAGATAAATAGAAGCGTGGTGAAGGCAAGACCTTCACCACGTTCAGAATAATGACATAATTGCGACATGTATTATTCATTAAAAAAGTGAAAGAAGGGCACAGCCAAGGTATAGATTCAAGGCACTACCGCACAATTCGTCGGCAGCGCTGGCGATGCCTTTTCTGCCATCTG
>USCW01000206.1 GCA_900553315.1 uncultured Eubacteriales bacterium | reverse complement strand
CATTGCTCTTGGCGGCGCTTTCCACCAGACCGTGGGCAGCCACCACGTTGGTGGCCACCGTGGTGTGCTGCACAATCAGGTTCGAGAACGCCAAGTGCTCCTGCGTGTCACGATCCTCGTAGGGCACCTCTTCGTCATCCTTCATGAGCATGTAGCGATAGTACAGATTGCTGTCCGCATCATAGGTGAAGCGGGAATTGTACTTCACCGCACCCCAGTTGATGGTGATCTCCTCCGCCGCCTCACCAGCCGTGGGCAGCTCATCGGTGAACAGGAACGCATGATTGGGGGCTTCGTGGGACGCAGGCACCAGCTCGGACATGGCCGCCACGTTCGCGTCCACATTGTGGGGCGCCGCAATGCCGCTGCGGCGCGTGTAATACTGCTTCCACGCCTTGCCGGAGCTCACCAGACCGCTGAACAGCACACCCTTCTTGGAGGCGCCGTACTTCTTGAAAACATCCTTCACGTTCGCCTTGGCGTAGGTCTGCATACCGTAGAACAGGAAGCCCGCATCCCACTCCTCACGCAGCACCGCGTGACCCACACGCGCCGAACGCACCGGGCCAACGCTGTCCGGAATCAGATCGGAGAACAGGAAGGTCAAACGGGTGAAGCCGCTGGAATGCAGAGGCGTTTCATAGATGATGTCCGCGTAGGTTGCGCCCCAAGGCGCCATTTCACTTACGCCGCCATCGTAATTGTCGATCTGCACCAGCATCGGCAGATACCGACCGGTGATCGCCAAACCCGCAAAGCCGTCGGGCTTCTCCATGTCGTTCAGGTCAAGACCCGTGGTGGGACTCACACCGTCAACGACCTCGTTCAGACCCACATCCTTGGCCTTAATGCCGCGCTTGGCCGTACCGTCAATGGTCGTATCTGCCAGCGCCACAGGCATCATGCTCAGCACCAATGCCAGCGCCAGCAGCATCCGCAGGACTTTCTTCATGTTCCTTTTCCTCCTTGCAGTTCTTGTATCTCATTTTCCTATGCACAGTTGCTCGCATCTCTTCAGAGCAACAGGTATATTATACCAACGCCGCCGAGTATATGTCAATCATTTTACAAAATTTTCCGATATTGTTACAAAATCATTTCGTTGCAGGATCCCATTGAGCCAGCTGATCCATGTCCATGGTCTCCATGCAGATGAACCGCACCAACGCCACGCCGCTTTCGGGGCGTACGCTGGCCTCGATCATCACCGCATAAGGCAAAGTATTCGTGAAGCACAGATTCGCCGTGCCCTCCACAGAAGCGTCCATGCCCTGCGGCGCATAGGCTGCACCCGCTTCGCCGTGGGTGTAATGCTCCGTCACGCGGAAAGGCAGGGACTGCGCCGCCTGATACAGCAGCGTCGCCGCCTGACAAATGCCCTCCGCCGCATCCACCGATGTGTCAAAGCCATTCTCTTCGGTGAAGGGCCCCACCATTTCGCGGAAATCGAAGGTCTCCCCCGGCTGAAGCGTCACGCCCATGCGATATACTGCTTGCGTCAGGTTCTGCACCGTCGCCGCGTCGGTTTCCTCCACGCTGAAGAACTGGCTGTAGCCGCCGATCACATGCCCCGCCAACGCCACCTGCCACGGCACCGTTTCGGTGTATTCCGCCAGCGATGCATCCACATCCACAAGGCTCTGCCGATAGGCCATGTCCAGCCGTCCGCCCCGTGTGGAGGGCTTCACAAACACGATATCCCCGGCTCGCAGGGTATTGCCCATGCCCGTTTCATCCATGACGCGAAGCGAACCCTGCAGCACCGCCCAGCCCTGCATGGCGAAGTCCTCCTCCGCCGCCGTCCGGCCCGTGAAGAAGGGCATATCGCCGAGCATGTCCGTTGCCGTGCTGACGTTCAGGTCGCTGCCCGTAGCCAAATCAGTGCTCGTGCCAACGTTCACAGGAATCATCGTCTGCATAGGCTGCGTCACCGCCTCCGCGGTGGGCTCCGACACGGGCGGCACCAGCGTTGTGATAGGCGCACTCTCCGCCATCACGATGGCTTCGGGCGTGGGTTCCGCCGTAGCTTCCGGCGTAGGCTCTGCCAGCGCTGCCTCCGGCGTGAGCTCCGTCAGCGTTACGTCCGCCGTCTCCGGCGCGGGCGTAGCCGCCAGCGAGGCCGCCACCGCTTCCGAAGCCGAGGGGTAAATGACCACGCTGGTCAGCCACTTCCGCTTGGCGTAGCCCATGTAGCCGCTCTCGCCAATGCGCACCCGGCACCAGTCCTCGCCGTATTCCATCAGCTGCAAGGTCGTCCCCTTAGCGATGGAGGTGATCTTCTTCGACTCTGTGTCCGCCTCTGCGCGGAGGTTGAACGTCGTGCGCACCTCACAGCGCCCCACCGGCGCTTCCCAAGCCAGCGCCGCCGGGAGCATTGCCAGCGCCATGACGCAGACCAGCAGGAACGCTTCAATCCGTTTCTTCATATACAATACACCTTTCATGTTTCGTCATTCGCCTCCTATATGGAAACAAATGCGATTGTAGCAAACCCCGACAAGCGTTGTCAATCTGTCCGGCGATACATAATTGTAACAATCATGTATGACGCAGTCTTCGCCTTTGGGCATTCGGACAGATTGCCTGCTCTCCCCGCCGCTTTTGAAAAGCGTACAAGCAAGGGATTTGCATGCTTCATTTACATAACGCAGGAATTTTGCCTTTTGTTGCATCTGATACGAAAAATTGGGTTTTACGGAAAGTTTTTCTGAAGAGATGGAAGGAATTCCCTTGATTTTTGGAAAGCTTTAGCGTATACTGAGGGCGTACCAAAATTCAAGGGGGTGCTTTGGAAATGAAGTCCATCAACATCAAGCTGAGTCTGGCGGAAAACGTCAAGACCTTCGTCAACATGGTGAATCGTTATCCCTACGACATGGATCTGCGCGCTGGCCGTCATGTGGTGGATGCCAAGTCCATTCTGGGTATCTTCAGTCTGGATCTGAGCAAGCCGATTACGTTGGAAGTCTACTCTGACGAGTGCGACGACCTGATGAATGACATCAAGCCCTTCATGGCGTAAGCAATTACCCCATGAACCGGGTTCAGACGCGGTTTTCCGCAAAAGAAGACGGTATGTGACTGGTATCAGCGCAGTCGTTTTCTTTTGTTGACTCTGCGCGCACGTAAAGCCCCTCAAACCATGCTGTTTGAGGGGCTTTACTGAACCTTTGCGAAAAGGAGCGGCACATGGAGCGAAAGACGGTATCTCAGGGCGAACAGAAGCTGCTGATCCTGCTGGCGTTGCAGCAGTTGGGTGGTGTGACCCAGTTACAGCTTCTGCGCTTTATGGTCGAGGAAGACTTCATGAACTACTTCGTGCTTCAGCTGAATCTCTGCGAGCTGGAGGAGATGGGACAGGTCTGCATGACACACCAGTTATTAGGCAGTCTTTATGAGCTGACCGAGCAGGGGCGTTATATGCTGGACAATTTTGACACGCGGGTTCCGGCGAGCCGCCGCGAGGCGATCGAGGCAGCTGCACGACGCTGGAAGCCGCGCTTTCGTGCCGAACAGCAGAACCAGGCGGACGCTTTCCCCATGAAGGACGACCGGCAATGCTTACGCTTACGGATGCTGGAGGGCGACAGCGCATTATTGGACATGTCGCTGACGGTAACAAAGCACATTACGGAGGGGCAGCTTCGGGAACGCTGGCGCGAGGCGGCGCAGCAGGTATATTCCGCAGTCACGCAAGCGTTGGGAGCTGATTATGCAGCCGGTGAGCGTTTACCGCGTTTGCCCGCGACCGCGATGCTTCAGCAGATCGGCGAAGCGGACTGGATGCTTTCCCTGACGGACAGTCTGGACTCCCCGACGATGAACTTGATGCTCTCTCTCCCCAACGAGCAGTTGGCCCGCCACTACGCCGCCCGCTGGCCCCAGTCCCGCCGCCCCCTCTCCGCTCAAATCATGAATGCGTTACAATTATAAAGTTTTTGGTAAAGTATGCGAG
>USCW01000205.1 GCA_900553315.1 uncultured Eubacteriales bacterium | reverse complement strand
TCGGAAGGGAGCGCGAGGGAGGGGGCTTCTCTACAGAGAAGCCCCCTCCCTCGCAAAATCTTATACGTCCCAGATCTCTTTCGCGTACTGCGCGATGGTGCGGTCAGAGGAGAACTTGCCGGCGCCGGAAACGTTCATGAGACACTTGCGGCTGAACGCACGAGCGTCCTGATAGTCGGCGTTCGCTTGCAGCTTCGCGGTCAGATAAGGCTCAAAGTCCTTCAGCACAAAGTAGTGATCCGGCTTGTGCCAGCTTGCACCGTCCAGCAGCGCCGTGTGCAGCTCCTTCAGCATCCCGTCCTCGTCCGGGAACGTGCCATCAATCAGCGTGTCCAGCACGCGATGCAGCAAAGGATCAGACTCGTACAGCTTGCGCGGATCATAGCTGTCCTTGATGCCGTTCAGCTCCTCCACCGTCGCGCCGAAGATGTAGTTGTTCTCCCGGCCCGCCTGCTCCACGATCTCAATGTTCGCACCGTCAAACGTGCCCAGCGTTACCGCGCCGTTCAGCATCAGCTTCATGTTGCCCGTGCCGCTGGCCTCCGTGCCCGCAGGGGAAATCTGCTCGCTCACGTCCGCTGCAGGAATGATCTTCTCCGCATAGGAGCAGTTGTAGTTCTGCACGAACACAACCTTCAGCAAATCGTTCACGTCCTCGTCCGCGTTCACCTTGTCCGCAATCATGTTAATCAGGTGAATGATCGCCTTCGCCCGGTCATAGCCCGGCGCCGCCTTCGCGCCAAAGATGAACGCCGTGGGCGTGAAGTCCGGCAGTTTGCCCGCCTTCAGTTGATCGTAGATCGCCAGAATGGACAGCGCGTTCATCAGCTGTCGCTTGTACTCGTGCAGGCGCTTCACCTGCACGTCGAACATCATCTCCGGGTCAATGGCTACGCCCTCGCTGTGCAGAATCTCCGCAGACAGCTCCGCCTTCTTCATCTGCTTGATCTCGTGGAAGCGGTCGCACAGCTCGTCATCGATCATCGGGCGAAGCTTCTCCAGCTGATACAAGTCGGTCAGGAAGCCGTCGCCGATCTTCTCGGTGAGCATCGCGGACAGCTCCGGATTGCACAGACCCAGCCAGCGGCGCTGGGTAATGCCGTTAGTCTTATTCTGGAACCGCTCAGGGTACAGCTCGTACCACGCATGGAACACATCGTCCTTCAAAATCTGGCTGTGGATTTCTGCCACGCCGTTGGTCGCGTGGGTGGCATACACCGCCATCTGCGCCATGTGAACCTGATTCTCCCAGATCACGCAGCGATCCCGGCGCACCTCCGCGCCCAGCGCCTTCATGTCCCGCTTGAACCTTGCGTCGATCTTGCGGATGATCTTCACCAGCTCCGGGCACACGCTAGTCAGCAGCGGCAGATCCCACTTCTCCAGCGCTTCCTGCATCACCGTATGGTTGGTGTAGGCGAACACGTCCCGGCCGATCTGGAACGCGTCCTCAAAGGTGAGACCCTCCTGCATCAGCAGACGGATCAGCTCGGGAATGGACATAGTGGGATGGGTATCATTCAGCTGCACCGCATGAAGCGCCGCAAACTGGCTGAAATCGCTGCCGTGCGCCGCCTTATAGGTGCGGAGCATATCCTGCAGGGACGCGGAGCACAGCACATACTGCTGCTTGATGCGAAGCTGCTTGCCCTCCCGGCGGGTATCATTGGGATACAGGAACTTGGTGATGTCCTCGGCCTTGTTCTTGTCCGCGGCGGCCTTCGCGTACTCCTGCTGGTTGAACAGCGGGAAGTCGATCTCATGCAGGCTTTCGCATTGCCACAGGCGCAGGGTGCCGATGTTCTTCGCGCCATAGCCGATGATGGGCATATCATAGGGCACGGCCCGGACATTGCCGGTCTTCATTTCCACCACGACGGATTCGTTCTCCTTGCGGATGCTCCACGGGTCGCCGTACTTTGCCCAATCGTCGGGCTCCTCATGCTGGCGGCCGTTCACGAAGCTCTGCTTGAACAGGCCGTAGCGATAGCGCAGGCCGTAGCCGGTGAGCGGCACGTTGATGGTCACGGCGCTGTCGAGGAAGCACGCGGCCAGCCGGCCCAGACCGCCGTTGCCGAAGGCGTCGTCCTCCACGTCCTCCAGCTCCACGATGTCCACGCCCTTTTCGGCCAGCAGCTTCTTCGCATCCTCCAGCAGCCCCAAGCAATAGAGGTTGTTATACACCATGCGGCCCATCAGGTATTCCGCAGACAGGTAGTAGGCCTGACGCTTGCCCGCCCGCTTCTGTTCGCACTTGACCCACGTGGGGGTCAGGGCTTCCATAGCGGCCATGGACAGGGCGTTATGCAGCTGAGGCGCGGTAGCCTCTGCTAGGGTGCAATGCTCCTGTGTCAGCAGGAGCCGTTCGGTGTCGCGGATCAATTCCTTGGCGTTCATCCTTGCTTCCTCCTATCGCTTTCCTCGTTCAATGCTTTCAATTTAGCAGCCAGCTCCGGAGCTGCGGCTCCGGGCAGCATTCGCCACATCCAGTTGCCGCCGATGGTGCCGGGGCGGTTCATGCGCGCCTCGACGCCCAGACCCAGCACGTCCTGCATGGACAGCACGGCAGTATCCGCACGGCTGAGCATCACGGCGCGGTCGAAGGCCCACGGGCCGTCCTCGTTCCGCTCGAAGCCCAGCATATTCTTCGCCTGACGGAGTGTCTTTTCATCCGCCGTAGCGATCCAGCCGCCCACGGTATCGTTATCGTGGGTGCCGGTATAGGCGACGCAGTTGGTATCATAGTTCTTCGGCAGGTGCGGATTTTCCTCATCCCCGCCGAAGCCGAAGGACAGCACCTTCATGCCGGGATATCCCACAAACTTCAGCAGCCGCCGCACCCGGTCATTGACGCAGCCCAGATCCTCGGCCACGATATGCAGTCCCGGCAGCTTCTTCCGAAACGTCTTAAACAGGCTCTTGCCGGGGCCGACGATCCACTTGCCGCCTCGTGCGTTCGGTGCGCCGTGGGGAATGGAATAGTAATTAGCAAAGCCAATGAAGTGGTCGATACGGATCATATCATACATACGAGCCATGGCCTTCATGCGCTCCACCCACCAGCCGTAGCCATGGAGCCGCAGGTACGTCCAGCGGTATAGGGGATTCCCCCACAGCTGACCGTCCGCGGAGAAGAAGTCCGGCGGCACGCCCGCGACGCGCTTCGGCGTGCGGTCTTTATCCAGCTGGAACACCTCGGGGTGTGTCCATGTGTCGGCGCTGTCCTCTGCGACGTAAATAGGCATATCGCCGAAGATATCGATGCCGATACCGTTGCAGTATTTCTTCAATTCGAACCATTGCCGGAAGAACAGATACTGGCAGAAGAGATGATAGCGCACCTCACCATCAAGCTCCTTCCGATACCTTGTAAGAGCCTCCGGTTTCCGCAAGCGAATATCCGCGTCGGGCCATTTTGTCCACATGCCGCCGCCGAAGCGCTGCTTTAGGGCAATGAACAGGGCGAAGTCCTCGACCCAATCGTTTTCCCGTGCAAACTGTGCAAGCTCCTTCTGCAATCTTTCTTCCGACTGTTGGAAGCATTTCCGAAGGAGCGTTTCCTTATTCGCACGCACCGCGTCGTAATCAACGCAATCCGCCCGATCAGGTACATACTCCTCCCGGTCTTCATACTTCAGCAGTCCCTCTTCCCGAAGTCTTTGGCAGGAGATGAGCATAGGATTCCCGGCGAACACGCTGGCTGACTGATACGGACTCTCCCCATATCCCGTGGGGCCCAGCGGCAGCACCTGCCAGATGCTCATGCCGCTCTTTCTCAAAAAATCCGCAAAAGCATATGCTTCCCTGCCCATGCTACCGATCCCGCCCGGTCCCGGCAGCGAGCTGATGTGCATCAATATCCCGCTTCGACGCATAAAAACAACCTTTCTATGAGACGTGGAGGAGGCTTCTGGGGGAGAGGCCGCTTCTCTAAGAGAAGCGCCTCTCCCCCAGACCCCCT
>USCW01000204.1 GCA_900553315.1 uncultured Eubacteriales bacterium | reverse complement strand
TCGGAAGGGAGCGCGAGGGAGGGGGCTTCTCTACAGAGAAGCCCCCTCCCTCGCATCACTCATGCGCCTTCCTCCCGCTTGCTATCGCTTCGCGCTCTTTGGTGAGCTCGGCGTGGAGGTGGGAGGGGGTCCAGAGGGCGTTCGTGGGGGTTAGGATCGCCTTGAGGGGAATGGGCGGGAGCTTCGCACGCTTCAGCGCTTGAAGAAATTGCTGGGGGAGACCGGCGGGAAAAAGCGCCATTACCAGCATGGGTGAGTCCAGCGGGGGCGCGTCAGGCTCAACAGCTTCGTCGGCGGCATAACCGCAGAGCGCACCAATGGAACGATGCCAGTCAGCTTCGGGAACGGGCTGAAAGCGAATGGCGAAGCGCATACAAATCAGGCGCAGCTTTGCGGTCACGGCCTCGGGTATGTTAAAGGTCAAGAGTACGGGCTGTTTCATGGAAAGAACCTCCTGTGATGCTGTCCATAGAAAGTATAACCGCAGCGGCGGCGTTTCGCAAGGAAATTCTCGCCGGGAAATCCGTTGACCCTGAATGTACCTTCTGGTATAATGACCCCAGAACCGAACGAAAACGGAGGCGCTTGCATTGCGAATCAGACAGGGGTATATGCTCAATGAAACGGAGAATTCCCGCACCGTGGTGCCGATGAATCCTGCGGCGGGCGGCTTTCAGGGGAGCATCCGGCTGAACGCCAGCGCCGCCATGCTGTACCGTATGCTGGAAAACGACGCATCGGAGGATGATTTGACCAATGCGCTGCTGCATACGTATCAGGTAACGGAGGAACGCGCTCGGGCAGACGTGGTTGCTTTTCTTGACCTGTTGGCGGATACAGGTTTGCTGATCGACTGAGCGTCCACGGAAGGAATAACATCATGCTGGAATTATGTATGCTGGGCACCGGCGGTGCGCTGCCCTTGCCGGATCGCGGACTGTCCGCCTGTTACCTGCGGGTGAAGGGGAAGGGGGTCCTGATCGACTGCGGCGAGGGCACTCAGACTGCCATTCGCAAGCTGGGCTGGGGCTTCCGGTGCATTGACGGAATGATTATTACCCATTACCATGGCGACCATTGCGGCGGTCTGCCGGGGTTCCTGCTTTCGCTGGGCAAGGCCGAGCGCCGGGAACCCTTTCATATCTGGGGAGGAACGGGACTGAGCGCCGTTGTGAACGGTCTGCGTGTGGTAGCACCGGTGCTGCCCTTTCCCGTGGTGCTGCATGAGTTTCATGGGCCGGAGGTAGAATTTGAGCTGATTGGTCTGCACTTCCATGGCTTCCGATTGGATCACGGCGTACCCTGCTATGGCTGGCAGATCGATCTGCCGCGCAAGCCCGCCTTTCATCCGGAGAGGGCGGAAGCGCTGGGCGTGCCCATGGCGGACTGGAAACGTTTGCAGGCGGGGGAGAGCGTTGGCGGCGTGAATCCGGCGCAGGTGATGGGGGAGCCGCGGCCGGGCATTCGACTGTTATACGCCACGGATACCCGACCCACGGCGGACATTGCGCGCTGGGGCGAGGGAGCCGATTTAATGGTGCTGGAGGGCATGTACGGCGACGAGAGCAAGCGGCCTCAGGCACTTAAAAATCATCATATGCTCTTTGAGGAGGCGGCGGCGCTGGCCCGGGATGCGCACGCTAAACGGCTGCTGCTGACCCACTTCAGCAACTGCATCGACGACCCGGAGGCATATCTCCCGCTGGCACGGGCTATTTTTCCGAATACGGACGCGGCGCAGGATGGACAATGCGTCACCCTATATTATCCTGAACAATAAAGGAGGAAGTGTATCATGGCAACCTTTACGCCCCGTTTCCCGAGGTTTCTGCACGGCGGCGACTATAACCCCGACCAATGGCTGAACTATCCGGAGATTCTGGAACGCGATGTGCAGCTGATGCAGCAGGCGCATGTAAACTGCGTGTCGGTGGGCATCTTTTCATGGGCTCTGCTGGAGCCTGAGGAGGGCCGCTACGATTTCGCGTGGCTGGATCAGGTCATTGATCGGCTGTGGAAGGGCGGCATCCATGTGATTCTGGCAACGCCCTCCGGTGCGCGCCCCGCATGGATGGCGCAGAAGTATCCCGAAGTACTGCGCGTGGACAAGCAGCTTCAGCGCAATCACTTCGGTGGACGGGAAAATCATTGTATGACCTCGCCCGTGTACCGCGAGAAGGTGCATGCTATCAATCACGCACTGGCAGAGCGGTACAGCAAGCATCCTGCGGTGGTGCTGTGGCACCTGAGCAACGAATACAGCGGCGACTGCTACTGCCCGTTGTGCCAGGAGAAGTTCCGGACATGGCTGCGGGAAAAGTATGGCACGCTGGACAACCTGAATGAGAAGTGGTGGACGGGCTTCTGGAGTATGCGCTACACCGATTGGAGCCAGATCGAGGCACCGTCCTCCCGGGGGCAGATGTCTAATCCTGCCATGCTGGTGGATTGGCGGCGGTTCTCCACCCAGCAATGCAAGGACTTTATGACCATGGAGCGCGACACGGTGAAGGCTGTGAACCCCGAGCTGCTCTGCACGGCAAACCTGATGGAGCGCTTCTGGGACTACGATTATTTCTCCTTGGGCGAAGCCATGGACGTGATCTCGTGGGATGCGTACCCCGCGTGGGGCGGCACAGACGACGTGGCGACGGCGGCGGAGTTTGCGTGCAATCATGATCTGATGCGCAGCTTCAAGCATCAGCCCTTCCTGCTGATGGAATCCACGCCCTCGCTGGTGAACTGGCATCCGCATAACCGTACCAAGCGGCCCGGGATGCACGAGCTGGGCTCCATGCAGGCGGTAGCTCACGGCAGCCAGAGCGTGCTGTATTTCCAATGGCGGCAGGGACGCGGCGGCGCAGAGATGTTCCACGGCGCAGTGGTGGATCACTACGGCGAGCCGGATACCCGCACCTTCCGCGACGTGACGAAGGTCGGGGAAGATTTGGAAAAGCTTCAGCCGATTTACGATACGGAACGCACGGCGAAGGCCTGTATCCTCTATGACACGGAAAACCGCTGGGCCATCGATTTTGCACAGGCGGGCAATAACGGCGCGATGAAGTATTTCGATACCGTCGTGATGCACTATCGGGCGCTATGGGAGCAGGGCTACGCAGTGGACTTCTGCGACATGCGGGAATGCACCGACCTGAGCGACTATGATCTGGTCAGCGCCCCTATGCTTTTCATGACCCGCAACGGCATTGAGGAGAAGCTTCGCGCCTTTGTGGAACGCGGCGGCGTGCTGCTGACCACCTATTGGAGCGGCGTAGTGGACGCCTATAATCTGGCGTATCTGGGCGCGGTGCCCCATGGCCTGACGGATGTGCTGGGTCTGCGGGCGACAGAGCTGGACGCGCTGTATCCCGAACAGTCGAACGGTCTGCGCACGAAGGACGGCGCAGAATATAAGATCACGGAGCTGTGCGGTCTGGTGGAGCTTCGCGGCGCAGAGGTGGAGGGCACCTATACCTCTGACTGGTACGCGGGGCAGCCCTGCCTGACGCGGCATACCTACGGCAAGGGCGAGGCGTGGTATCTGGCGGCAAAAGCCGATCAAAATGCGCTGAATGCATTTTATCGCCGTCTGGCAGAGCGTGCCGGACTGCCCCGCGCCATGGATACAGAGCTTCCCTATGGCGTGGTGGCCGTGGAACGCGGCGGCGTTGTCTTCCTGCAAAACTATTCCGGTAAAGAGCGCACTGTCGCGCTGGATAAGGCGTATCATGAGCTGCTGACGGATCGGGATGTGTCCGGCGAGGTCACGCTGCCGATCTGCGGGGTTATGGTGCTGAAATAAGGATAAGCGTAAATGAAGGACGGCTCGGAGCGGTGACGCTCCGGGCCGTTGTGGTGTGGGGAAAATTATTCTGTCCGAGGGGCAGAATGTCCAACAAGGGGGAGTATCCTCAGTCAGCCTTCGGAAAGGCGGTGTATTCAATCTCAGATTGAATACACCGGTC
>USCW01000203.1 GCA_900553315.1 uncultured Eubacteriales bacterium | reverse complement strand
ACGCCGTGGCGGGCGTGTTCCCTGTGGATAAAGGCACCATTGAGATCGACGGCGTAGACGTGACGCGTCTGCCGGAATATAAACGGGCGACATATCTGGGTCGTGTGTTTCAGGATCCCATGACGGGCACGGCGGCTACCATGAGTATTGAGGAAAATCTTGCGCTGGCGCGCCGTCGGGGGCAAAGGCGCACGCTCCGCTGGGGCATCACGAACGCAGAGCGCGAGGAGTACAAGAAGGCCTTGGCAACGTTGGGACTGGGGCTGGAAAGCCGCATGAGCAGTAAGGTAGGTCTGCTGTCTGGCGGTCAGCGTCAGGCGGTAACGCTGCTGATGGCAACGCTGAAGCGGCCGAAGCTGCTGCTGCTGGATGAGCATACGGCGGCGCTTGACCCGAAGACGGCCTCCAAGGTGCTGAACTTGACCCAGAAGCTTGTGGATGAGCAGCAGCTTACCGCCATGATGGTGACGCACAACATGAAGGATGCGCTGCACTACGGCAATCGCACCATCATGATGCACGAAGGACGCGTTATTCTGGACATTGACCGAGAGACAAAGTCTCATTTGCAGGTGGAAGACCTGCTCATGATGTTCGAAAAGGCCAGCGGCTCCGGTATTGTGAATGACCGGATGCTGCTGGGATAACGAAAGAATACGAACGGAGGCGGCTCCCTTGAAGAAGGAAGCCGCCTCCGTTTTTGTATGTTTATGCTTCAGGCTGGATGGTATAGCTGTGATCCTTTTCCGTCTGGAAGAGGATGCAGACCCCGTTGGAGGCATCCAGCGAGTGCGAGACGACGGTACGTGCTTCCATTCTAAATTCTTGGGGCGCGTATGTCACATGAAAAAGCGATGCGTTTATTTTCCAGAAAATTGCGCATACTGCAAGCGCGGGGAGGTGGAACGGCGTGATTTTCTGTCAGATGAAAGTGCGCGTCAAGCTGCCGGTGACGGAGACACTATATCTCGATCAGGTGGCTGCGATACGGACGGATAAGCTGCTGCAGCTCCACATCCCGCTGACGTGCCCGCAAAAGGTGGGCGTATGGAATCTGGAAGCCGCTGATGCTGCTCTGGCGTTGCAGCAGGCCTATCCGCAGGAAAGCGTCACGATGCTGGGGCCGGACACCTGCTATGTGCATCGCGTGCAGATGAAGCGGCGGGATTGGAGTAAACCGCTGCGGACGGTCGCGGCCTTTGCGGTGTTGATGTTCGGCAGCGCGTTAGGGCTGGCGTGGTTCCACAGCGATGTGGATATGCCGCGGGCCATGGAGCAGCTGTTTACGCTGCTTACAGGAAGCCCTCCGCCGGATGCGCGCTGGATCACCGTTCCCTATACGGTAGGCGTTGCGCTGGGCGTGTGCGTGTTCTACGCGATCCCGCGAAAGAACGCAGTTACGCCCTTGGAGGTGAAGCTCACCGAGTATCAGGGGGATATGGAGCAGACGGAGGGGCAAAGCATCCATGGGGATGAATGAGGGCCTTGCGGCGCTGCTGAGCCTTGTGGCGGGGGCAGTCATGTCTGTGACGGTGAGCTGTGTCTGGACGGTGCTGCATCTTCCGGCGCGGTTGCAGGACGTGTTTCAGGCAGGGTCGCCGCGCATGTTTGCATGGGCCATGCTGTCGGGACTGGCGTTGGCTTCAGTCGCTATGACGCCGGGGATTGGCGCACCGCTGCCGACATGGGTCGGCGGGGTGGGAATGCTGCTCAGCGGCATTTTTGTGGGGATGTTGGCCAGTGCCTTGGAGAAAATCTTGGAGGTCGCCCCGGTGCTGCTGCGCAGATTTCGCATCGGCGATGTATCGCTAGGCATCCGTTGGGTTATGCTGATTGGGAAAACGCTGGGGGCGGTGCTGGGATGTATGCTGTACCCGCCCTGAGCAAAGGGGGACAAAGCTATGGCAAATCGATACGCTGGTCCAATTTATACGCTGGTGATGCAGCCGCGTCCGGGTAACCGCGAAATACGCTTTCACCCGGTCACGCCCAGAGAAATGGGTAAGCCGCGCAGAAGCGGGGGGAAAGGAGTGCACGCGCATGTTTGACAAAAACGATCAGCCCGGGCCGCGTCGGCAGCGAAGAATAGACCGCTATCAGCAGCTGGTGGAGCAAATCAGCCCAAAATCTGATCTTGGAATGGGACTGCTGCGTGCCTTCTGGGTGGGTGGAACCATTTGTATGCTTGGACAGGCGCTGACGGAGGCGGGCAAGGCGTGGCTCCACCTGAGCAATCAGGCAGCGGGCACGTTCTGCTCCACCATGCTGGTGTTTCTGACGGCGCTTTTGACGGGCATCGGCGTGTTTGACCGCATCGGTCAATACGCAGGTGCGGGGGCGTTCGTGCCGATTTCCGGCTTTGCGAACGCCATGGTGTCGCCCGCCATGGAGTATCGCCGGGAGGGCATGGTGCTGGGCATCGGTGCGAAGCTGTTCACGATCGCGGGGCCTGTACTTGTCTGGGGCGTGAGCGCGTCCGTATTGGTGGGCATCGTATACGCGCTTTTTCCATGGTAAAGCAAGAGGCGGGGCAGGAATGCGGCGCTGCCCGGAAAGGATAAGCTATGCGTTTAGGACGCAATACGGTGGTGCTTGAAACCCGGCCGGCCATTGTGGCGGGCGCAGCGCTGGCGGGCAAGAAGGAAGGCGAAGGTCCGCTGGGCGGTCTGTTCGACGCGGTGGTGCCGGACGACCTTTTCGGGGAAGAAAGCTGGGAAAAGGCAGAGCAGCATTTCTTTTTTACTGCGGCGCAGACCTGTCTAAACAAGGCGGGGCTTGCCACGTCGGAGGTGGACGTGCTGCTGGGCGGCGATCTGCTGAACCAGATCATGGCGGCTTCCATTGCGGCGCGGGAGTTAGGTACGCCGTTCCTCGGCCTGTACGGGGCGTGCTCCACCATGGCAGAAAGCCTATGTCTGGGGGCCATGCTGGTGGATGGCGGACACATGCGCAATGCGCTGTGCGCGGCCAGCAGCCACTTCTGCACAGCGGAACGGCAGTATCGCTTTCCGCTGGAGTATGGCGCACAGCGCACGCCCCCCGCGCAATGGACGGTCACGGGAGCCGGGGCGACGCTTATCAGCAGCGCACGCGGGGTGAAGCCTATCGCGCGATGCACGCTGGCGACGATCGGCACGGTGACGGATCTGGGCATTGCGGACGCGAACAACATGGGTGCTGCCATGGCGCCGGCGGCGGCGGACACGCTGCGGCGGCACTTTCAAGATACGGGCCGCACCGCAAAGGATTATGACTTGATTATCACCGGAGATTTGGGGCAGGTGGGGCACGACTTGCTGCTGCGATTAGCCGAGGAGCAGGGAACGCCGCTTGATGTGCGGCGGTATATGGACTGTGGTCTGGAAGTCTTCGGTCCGGAGCAGGACGTACACGCGGGCGGGAGCGGCTGTGGTTGTTCGGCGGTGGTGCTGAACAGTCTGATTTGGCGGCGCTTCCTGGCAGGAGAATTGAAGCGAGTGCTGTTCATGGCAACGGGGGCACTGCTGTCGCCCACGACGAGCCAGCAGGGGGAGACGATTCCGGGAATCGCGCACGGCATTGTGTTGGAGGCGGGGCAGCCATGACGATTTTATGGAGCTTGGTGAAGGCGTTTGTGATTGGCGGCGCGATCTGCACGGTAGGTGAGGCATTGGTACTGAAGACGCGCTTGACCCCTGCACGAATCTTAGTAGGCTATGTTGTGCTAGGCGTGCTGTTGAGTGCGGTAGGCGTTTACGCGCCCTTTGCGGCCTTTGCCGGAGCTGGAGCGACGGTGCCCCTGACGGGTTTTGGGCATGCGCTATGTGTTGGCGTCAAGCACGCCGTTCAAGAGATCGGTTTCATGGGCGCTTTCACCGGCGGTCTGACCTCGACCTCTGCCGGCATTGCCGCCGCGATCTTCTTCGGCGCCCTAGCCGCAATCATTTTCAAACCAAAGGCGAAGTGATGCGAGGGAGGCGGCTTCTCTGAGAGAAGCCCCTCCCTCGCGCTCCCTCCC
>USCW01000202.1 GCA_900553315.1 uncultured Eubacteriales bacterium | reverse complement strand
TGGTGTTCAACCTGCTGTGCGCTCCGTGCTTCGCGGCCATCGGCGCGATCAAGCGTGAGATGAACAACGCGAAGTGGACGTGGTTCGCCATCGGCTATCAGTGCGTGTTCGCTTATGTGATTGCCCTGATTGTGTACCAGCTGGGTCTGCTCTTCGCGGGCGCTGGCTTCGGCGTGGGTACCGTGGTGGCCTTCGTGCTGCTGGCTGCTCTGGTGTACCTGCTGGTTCGCAAGAACCCCTATGACTCCAACCACCTGAGCCAGAACGTGAAGGTGAACGCGTAATTTATCCTTGAGAGGAGCTGAAAGCAATGGCAACTTGGATCGTAGGTATCGTCGTCGTGCTGATCGTGGCGGGCGTGATTTGGAAAATGGTGAGCGATAAGCGCAGCGGCAAGGGCGGCTGCGGCGGTAATTGCAGCCATTGCAAAGGCTGCCACTAAGAAAATGCAGATAAGGGGGTACGGGGCTCGCCCCGTGCCCCCCTGTCTTATGTCAGGAGAAAATGCCATGAACATGACCCCTTCCCTGATCCGCTGTCTGCTGGCGGTACTGGCCCTGTCTGAGAATTATCCCCATGTGGCCTCCAAGGATGTGGCGCATCTGCTGGGGGTCAAGAAGCCGACTGTCCATCACACGCTGGAAACTCTGCGCGATCGGGAGCTGATCGACAAGGAGCTCTATGGCGACGTGCATTTGACGGAAACCGGCCTTGCGCTGGCTCGCAAGCTGGAGGAGCGCCGGGACGACCTGAGCGTGCTTTTCGCCCGGCAGTATAATCTGCCGCCGGAGGAATGCGTTCGGGCTGCGGTGGTGCTGATGGGTACGCTGGCGGAAGAAAGTCTGGAACAGCTGCAATCCTTCTGCGGCAACCAGAAGGCGGAAGCCTGATCTCCGGAAAGGAGCGATAACGATGTCTGCGTCAACGATTATTATTTGTCTGGTTCTGCTTTTGATTGTGTTTTATACGATCAAGAGCTACACGAAGAAGCTGAATCAAGGCTGCTGTGGCGGCGGCGACGCCCCTACCCGCAACCCCGTGGCGGATAAGAATGCATCGCATTATCCTTATCACTGCGTGCTGGCCATTCGCGGCATGACCTGCGATCATTGTGCTGCCCGCATTGAGAATGCGCTGAACGCGCTGGATGGCACTTGGGCCACCGTGTATCTGAAGAAGAACGAGGCTGAGGTGCGCACCAAGCAGCCGCTGGATGAAAATCTGCTGCGCCGCACCGTTGCCGCTGCGGGCTACACCGTGACGGAGGTTCGGCACTAAGCTGAAGGACGATGCAAAATGCCCGTGCAGAGAGCAACCTTGCTGTTCGCTGCACGGGTGTTTTTTGATGCTTATTCGTACAAAAGAGCCCGTGATTCTGTTTGAATCGCGGGCTCTTTGCAGAAAGCTATGACAATCCACGGCGGTATGCGTGGGCTGTGCTATAACGCCAATGTCCACAAAAAGTGGAAAAAGGTAGCTTGCGCCGAATACGCCCAGTATTTTCGGCCCTGTTACAGCCGTACCGGACGCTTACGGCGCCTGAACACGGTGATAGGCCAGATGGAACGTCGCACGCGTGATAGACTTATCCTTGCGGCTGATGAACAGCTCGTTGCCCGATACGCGGTAGGTGAAGGCCAACTGCTTCACGGTGAAGAAGGTCTGGCTCACTCGGGCGCACAGCCACAGGGCTTCCTCCTCAACGCTGGGCGTGACGGTGCAGTGGCATTGCGCGGCCGTGGCTTATTTCAGCGACAGGCCGTCATGGAAGGCGCGGCCCACAGCGGCACCCAGCGCCAGATACGTGTTATTGAAGGGGTCGAAGGTAATGGGACGCACCTTGGCAGGATCGACCTTGCCCGCTTCGTTCAGCGCACTTTCGTCACAGCTGACATTGACGATTTCGCCCACCAAATGGCAGGTCTCCGGGTCATAGCTGATGACCTTGCATTCCAGCGCGAGAGCCAGCTCGTCAATGAGCGGCGCATCCACCAGCTCACTCTTGGTCACATGCAGCCCGGAGCGTGTTACCTTGTCCGGGGTTTTGTTGGCGGAAGTGATGCCCAGATAGTCACAGGCGACCACATGCGCTTCATCCGCCATGCTGACGGTGAACGCGCCGCGCTTTTGCAGATTCTTCGTGGTCTTGTGCTCTGCGCTGAGGCAGATGGTGATTTCGTTGTCCTCGGTAATGCCGCCCCATGCGGCGTTCATGATGTCCGGCGTGCCGTCCTCGTCGTAGGAGGCAATCATCAGCACGGGCTGGGGATACAGCAGGGGCTTAGGCCCAAAGCTCTTACGCATAAAAGGAGACCTCCTTTATCGAAATGCGCGATTTAGCATGTTCCGAATTTGCAAAGCTAAGGCAATACCGCACAATTCGTTGGCAGCGTAGGCGATGCCTTTTCCGCCATCTGCTGCTGGCAGATTTTTCGATTTACCTCCAGTAAACCTTCAAAATCTGCCATTGCATCTGACGAAAAATTCATTCGCCTCCGCACCAACTCATTTGTGCGGTATTGCCTTAAGCCCTCAAGCCCTTTAAGCGCTCCTCACCCCAGCAGCCCCAACAACTCCTCCGGCTTCCCAATCACCGCTTCCGCGCCGCTCTCCCGCAGCTCATCCTCCTTGCGGAAGCCCCATAACACCCCCACCGGGTGCATCCCGGCCCGCCGCGCACATTCCATGTCCACCGACGTGTCGCCTAAATAAACGAACCGCTCCGGGGCGATTCCCATCGTCTCGGCTACCGCGAACGCTCCCGCAGGGTCGGGCTTGATCGGCACACCCTCCTGCTGACCGCGCACCACGTCGAAAGGGATCTCCGGGAAATAGTGCTTCACCACATGCACCGTGTCAGCATGAGGCTTGTTGGACAGCACCGCCAGACGCAGACCGGCCTCCCGCAGCGCCGTCAGCATCGCGGGAATGCCGTCATAAGGGCGCGTCGTCTCCTGATTGTGCGTCTCATACCATGCCTGATAGGTCTGGCGCACAGGCTCCGCCAGCTCCTGACGGTCGCGCACCGCCCGCTGGGCTAAAATTTTCGCGCCGTTGCCGACCAGATACTTGTAGTCCTCAACCGACCACGTGGGCAGACCGTGCTCCGTCAGCGCCCGGTTCATGGCGTTGGCAATGTCGGTCAGGGTGTTGGTCAGCGTGCCGTCCAAATCAAAAAGCGCCGCCTGAATGTTTTTCATGTCGCATGTTCCTTTCTTGTGTATCATGAGCGCTTCGTCTGCGCATACTACCTCGCAGCAAGAGACGAAGCAGGGGGTGTCTTGGAATGAAGGATCGAGGGCAAAGGCCGACGATAACGGGCCGTCAGCTGCTGCTGGGGCTCGGGGTCATGGCACTGCTGGCAGGGGTGATGGCTGTGGGGCTCACACCGCGCACAACGGCGCTGCCGGAGGAAAATCCGCCCGCCGCGCAGGTGGACGCGGCGGAAACAAAGCTGGCCGAGGGCTGTCAGGTGGTACAGCGGATGATCTATACGCCCTGCGGGCATGAGACCACCCGCCGTCAGCCGCTGCCGCAGGAGCTGATTGGCAAGACCCGTGCAGAGGCCGAGGCTGCCTACGACGATTGGCAGATCACGGGCTTCAGCGCCAATGAGCTGTCCATGGAGCAGAACTTCGACTTTTACTGCGCCCAGCATCAGGTGCTGATGCCCGATGCGTCGGGGATGCTCTGCGTCTTCGAGAACCGCTACGGCGATGCGCTTGCGCTGGTGCGCACGCTGGATACGCCGCTCTCCGCGCTGCCCGAGGCGGTGCAGGAGGAATTGCGGGCCGGGAAGGGCTTCGACTCCGCAGAGGAGCTGGAGCGCTGGCTGGAGAGCATCGAGAGCTGAGCCGACTGTTTCATTCGAGAAAAGGGCGGGCACTTCCTGCAAAGGAAATGTCCGCCTTTTTGGGCGAGTGGATGCTTTTTAGCCTTTGTTGATTGAATATAGGCAATACCGCACAATTCGTTGGCAGCGTAGGCGATGCCTTTTCCGCCATC
>USCW01000201.1 GCA_900553315.1 uncultured Eubacteriales bacterium | reverse complement strand
TTTCCTCTGTATCGTTTTCAAGGTTCGGCGCTCTCAACGGAGCTTGTCTATAATATCATCGCCAAAGCACTTTGTCAATGGATTTTTTGAAAGTTTTTCAACTTTTTGCATGTTTTTTCATTTTGCAAACTTATACATTCCCATGCAGAAATGATGTTCGGAATATTCCGAACATCATTTCTGCATGCTTCCATTTTTGTTCGTATCAGCATTTCCCCGCATCCGTCACCCCCGTCTCAATGCAGCCGCCCAGACACTTCTCACCCTGATACAGCACGCAGCTCTGCCCCGGCGTGATCGCCCGCTGGCGCTCCAGCGCATGAATTTTCATCTCGTCCCCCTGCCAACTGATCTCCACCGGCTGGTCACTCTGCCGATAGCGGAACTTCGCCGTACAGGCAACAGTCTCCCCCTCCGCTGCAGGCGGTTCGCCGATCCACGTGATCTCCGTGCCCAGCGCCCGCGTTGCGTACAGCATCGGGTGATCCTCGCCCTGCGCCACCAGCAGTCGATTCTTCTCTAAATCCTTGCCGATCACAAACCAGCTTCGCCCATCTCCACATCCACCGATGCCCAGTCCCCGCCGCTGACCCAGCGTGTAATACATCAGCCCGTCATGCCGCCCGACCACTTCGCCGTTCGGTGCAACCATTTCACCCGGCTGCGCAGGCAAAAACTCCTGCAAGAATTGCTTGAAGTTTCGCTCGCCGATAAAACAGACCCCCGTAGAGTCCTTCTTCTCGCTGACGGGAAGCCCCTTTCGGCGGGCATAGTCCCGCACCTCCGCCTTCGTCATGCCGCCCACGGGGAAGATGCTCTTTTTCAACTGCCACGTTTTCAGCATATAAAGGAAATAACTCTGATCCTTATTCGGATCAACGCCCTTGAGCAGCTCGCCCGCCTCATTGGTGCGCACGAAATGCCCCGTGGCCATCCGCGAGGCTCCCAACTTCATAGCGAAGTCCAGAAACGCACGGAATTTGATCTCCCGATTGCACAGCACGTCCGGGTTCGGCGTGCGTCCCGCCTTGTATTCCTTGAGAAAGTAGCTGAACACCCGATCCCAGTATTCCTTCGCAAAGTTCACGCTGTAATAAGGAATACCGATGTCGTCGCACACCGCCCGCACGTCGTTCCAGTCGCTTTCCGCCGTGCAGACGCCCGCGTCGTCCTTCTCCTCCCAATTTTTCATGAACACGCCGATCACATCGTAGCCCTGCTCCTTCAGCAGCAGCGCCGACACGGAGGAATCCACGCCTCCCGACATGCCCACCACAACTCGTTCGCTCATGCTTCCGCCTCCGTCAGCCGCGCATAGACCTTCGCCCACACCGCGTCGGCCACCTGCTGAGGCGTTTCCGCTGCGTCAACGATCAAAAAACGCCCCGCGTCCTCCCGAATCATCTGCCGATACGCCGCCTCCACCCGCGCATGGAAGGCCTCCTCCTGCATTTCCAGCCGATCCAGCGCCGTAGCCGCGCTGCGCCGACGGAACGCCGTCCGATGGTCGATGTCAAGGTATACCGTCGCGTCGGGCATCATGCCCTCTACCGCCGGTGCGTTGAGCTCTTGAATTTTCCGCACACCCAGCTCCCGTCCGCCGCCCTGATACGCCACGGACGAATCCACAAACCGATCGCACAGCACCAGCTGCCCTGCCTCCACCGCCGGGCGGATCACCTGATGTACATGCTGCGCCCGTGCCGCCGCGTACAGCATGGCCTCGGTCACGTCGCTCATCTCCGCGTTTTCCGTGTCAAGCAGCAGTCCGCGAATCTTCTCCGCAATGGCGCAGCCCCCCGGCTCCCGGGTGCGGCGCACATCAAAGCCGTAGCGCAGCAGCCGATCCTCCAGCAGATCCATCTGCGTGGTTTTGCCGCTGCCATCCAGCCCCTCCATAGAAAGGAAGCTGCCCCGCAGCTTCGGCGCGTCTGCGCAAAGCAGCTTCTCCAGCTCCGCGACCGTCGCTGCGTAAGCGCCGCAGTTCGCCGCCCGCAGCTCCTTCTCGCCGCCGTAGCCATAGCCCACGCCGATGCTGTCGATGCCCACGGCCTGCGCACCCTCCATATCGAAGCGGGTGTCCCCCACCATCACGGCGCTGGCATACTCCGCCGGAAGCACCCGGCTGATGAGCCCCGCCTTGCCCGCCGTGGCGTCCTCAGGCCGCGTGCCCGCCACCATGTCGAAGAACTTATCCAACCCGAAGTGCGCCAATATCTGCTCAGTAGGCCGCTGCGGCTTGCCCGTGGCCACCGCCAGATAATATCCCGCCTTTTTCAGCCGTGCCAATACCCGGCGAATGCCCGGATACACCCGGTTTTCGAACAATCCCACGGTGTTATACCGCTGGCGGTAAAAATCCGTTGCCTGCCAAGCCTCTTCCTCGGTCATGCCCAGATATTCCTGAAAGGAATAGACCAGCGGCGGCCCCACGAATTTCCGCAGCGTGACCGCGTCCGGCTCCTCCATCCCCATGCACCGCACCGCGTGGCGCACGCAATTCCAGATGCCCTCCTCGGACTGGGTCAGCGTCCCATCCAGGTCAAACACGACCGCCTTCACTTCACGCATAATACGCATTCTCCTTCTACACCAAAGCGGCCCCGCACCCCGGCCCGGGCCAGCGTCCGCGTTGTTTCTTCTGTAAAAATTTCCCCCGGCGCAGTCAGCGGAATACCCGGCGGATACAATCCCGCCGCCGCCGCCGCCACGCGCCCCGCCGCCTGATGCAGCGGCACATATACGGATGCGCCCATGACCGCTTCTCTGGGCGACATAGCCCGCTCCGGCAAGGGCTGCTGATACGGCGGAAGCGGAATTTCCGCCTGCCTTGCCGGAATTTCCGCCAAGGCATTTCCCAGCCGCTCCACCGTTTCCGCGTCATCCATGGCTGTCAAAATGCACACCACTCGGCACAGGTCGTGCATTTCCACGTCGATACCCTTTTCCCGCAGCGCCGCGTCCAGCGCGTCGCCGCCCTGCGGTGCGTCGATCACCAACCGCGTGCGATCGAAGGTCATGCCCGTCTCCCGCCAGCCCGCGTGCGCGTCCCGATATCCCATTGCGGGAAGCCGTTCCCGCAGCGCGTCCACGGCGTTCGCCACACGCAGAAGCCGTTCGCGGCCCTGCCCCTCCATCCATGCCCGGGCATCGTCGATAGACATCATCAGTACAAAATTCGGTGAGGAGGTCTGTGTCAGCCGCAGAAGCGTCATAGCCCGCCGGCGATCCTCCGCGTGCCACAGATGCAGCACGGCGGTTCCCGTCAGGCTGGGCAGGGTCTTATGGCTGGACTGCACCCAAGCGTCCACACCCAATGCTCCCGCACTCTGCACGTCCTGCATCCACGGGAAATGTGCGCCGTGGGCTTCATCCACGACCACGCGGCAGCCCTGCGCATGAGCCTTTCGGACGATCTTTTCCAGCGGCAGGCAGCAGCCATAAAAGTCAGGCCGTGTCAGCAGCAGGCATTTCGCTTCCGGGTGCTGATCCAGCGCATCCAGCACCGTTTGCTCGGCAATATAGCCGTAGCCGTCCTCGGTAAAGCTGAGCGGCATGAACACCGGCCGCAGGTCGCCCACGACGCAGGCATTCGTTGCAGACACATGGGCATTCCGTGGCAGCAGCACGGTATCCCCCGCGCCCGCGTACAGCATCAGCATGGCCTGATTGCCCGCCGTGGAGCCGTTATGCAGCAGCAATGCTTCGCTGCTTCCCGCCGCCCGGGCATACAATTCCTCCGCTCGCTTCAATCCGCTCTCCGGTGCGTACAAGTCGTCCGTTCCCGGCAGCTCCGTCGTATCCAGCCCATACAGTTCCATTTCACCGAACGGAGCCTTGCCCTTATGCCCCGGCATATGCAAGCTCATTCTCCCCCGCTGCTCCCGCAGCATCTCCCAAACCGGTCTTTCCATCCTCTCACCCCCCAAGATTGTAACCAAAGAAAGGTGAGATTGCAAGGGGGAGACTCCGGGGGAGGCGGCTTCTCTGCGAGAAGCCCCTCCCCCG
>USCW01000200.1 GCA_900553315.1 uncultured Eubacteriales bacterium | reverse complement strand
GGGGAGGCGCTTCTCTTAGAGAAGCGGCCTCCCCCGGAGTTCTCCCCCCGCAGTCACCCCTCGTATGCCTTCATCACGGCTTCCGCCATTTGGGCAGGTGGCGTGACAGCGGTGTGACGGATGGGAAGGGTGGGAAGCTGACGTACCTGCGGGGGAACAGGAATACCGGAGAGCTGCTCTAAACGATCCGCACAGGCAAAAGCATCCATGCCTGCGACGTGCTCGCCCTCCAACGCTGTCAGCACCGCCTCACTGAACTTGTATGGACTCGCCGTCGATACCAGCACCGTCACCGTCGCGTCCTGCGTCTGCTTGCGATATTCCTTCAGCACGCGGCTTGCTACCGCCGTGTGCGTGTCCATCAGGTAATGATCCTGCTCAAAGCGCTCCTTGATCTCCCATGCCGTCTCCCGGTAGCTGGCACAGCCCGCATAGAATACATCCGCCAGCCACTCCCGGCGCTGATCCCCAATGCAGTAGCTGCCGCATTCCTGAAGCTGCCGCATCCATACGCGAATCAGTTCACTGTCCCGATCCGTCGCCTCGAACAGCAAGCGCTCCAAGTTCGACGAGATCAAAATATCCATAGAGGGCGAGGTCGTCTTGAAGAACGTCCGATGCGTGGAATACCGCCCCGTCGCAAAGAACTCCGTCAATACATTGTTACGGTTGCTGGCGCAGATGAGCTTGTGAATCGGCAAGCCCATGTTCCGTGCATAATACGCCGCCAGAATGTTGCCGAAGTTGCCCGTGGGCACCACGAAATTCACCGGCTCACCCATGACGATCTTTCTCGTCTTCAGTAAATCCGCATAGGCGCTGAAATAATACACCACCTGCGGCACCAGTCGGCCAAAGTTGATGCTGTTAGCCGAGGAAAGCACCCGACCTGTCGCGTGTACCCGCTCTTCAAACTCCGCAGAGCTGAACAGCCGCTTCACGCCCGTCTGCGCATCGTCGAAGTTGCCCTCCACCGCAATGACGTGGGTGTTCGCGCCGCCCGTCGTCACCATTTGCAGCTTCTGCACGTCGCTCACGCCGTCCAGCGGATAAAACACCGTGCAGCTGGTACCCGGCACGTCCTTGAAGCCCTCCAGCGCCGCTTTACCCGTGTCGCCGCTGGTCGCCACTAAGATGCCGATCTCCCGCTTCTCGCCGTTCTTCCGTGCGGAAAGCGTGGTCAGGTGCGGCAGCAGTTGAAGCGCCATATCCTTAAAGGCCAGCGTCGGTCCGTGAAACAGCTCCAGTACATGGGTGCGCTCGTCCAGTTCCTTCAGCGGCGCAACGGCCGCGTCGTCAAACTTACCGCCGCCATAGGCCGCCGTCAGCGCGTCGTCGATCTCGGAAATGGAGAAATCCTCCAAATAGCGTCGGAGAATCTCGGAGGCCCGCTCACAGTAGCTCATGCCGGCCAGCGCCGCCAGCTTTTCCCGGGAAATGCGTGGAAACATGGAGGGCACGTACAGGCCGCCGTCGGGCGCAAGGCCGTAAAGGATCGCCTGAGAGGCCGTGACGCAAGCGCCGCCGCGGGTGGAGAAAAATGACATGATACATCACACTCCGACAAAAAAAGATAGCGCGGATATGGAAAAAGGGCGGCGGCTCTTCACCACCGCCCTCTTTTCATTCGCGCGGAATAGGGTCAGATCAGGTAGCCCTTCATGAACTCAGGCAGATTCTCGGGATCCTCGCTCACGGAGAGGACAAAGTCCACGTTGTGCTTCTGGCACAGCTCCTCCAAACGCTCGAAGAACCACTCGCAGCTGTTCAGATCGGTCTTGACCAGCTTCTTGAACGCGTCGATGAAGATCACGCCCACGTCGAAGTTCTGGCTGAGCATACCGCACAGGAAGCCGAGGAACATCTCGGGGGTCAGAATCTTGTACTCCGAGGCATTGATAAAACGCGCCTTGTGGTCAATATCCAGCATGTAACGGTTGTCGTCATCGATAAAAACAACGTCGTGCTGAGAATCCTTGACCTTTTCATTGGTCATGTCGATGATCCGCTTGGTCTTGCCGGAGCCCTTCTTGCCAGCAATGATCTGAATCATGGGGAACGCCTCCTTTGAGTTGTTGTCTCTTGGTTGCATTATATACCAATTTGGTGTATAGTGCAATCCATTTTCGAAATTTCCGTCCCTTTTTCGGGACGATGGAGCTTTTCCTCCGCGCATCATTGCGTGTTGGTTTTTCCTTCTTTCGCCAAGCGCTCCCGAAATTCCTGCTTATCCATGTCAGGGATTTGATTTTGCGCCTGCGTATCCCCGGGGTCTATGCCGCACACGCCGCGATAATCGCAATAGGTACAGGCAGACCAGTCCCCGATCACCGCAGGACGGGCGGCAATGCGCCCCCGGCGAATCTCCCCCGCCAGCTCCGCCGCCACACGTTCCGCGTGACGCAGCAGCGCCTGCATTTCCTCCATGTCCACCGCCGTGGCATAGCGATAGACGCTGCCGTCCGCGTTGAACACCTTTTCCAGCGACAGCCCCGGCTCCGCCGCGTCCATGGCCTCCACCACCTCGGTGTCCGCCAGCACAACGCCCTTCAGGCGAAGCTCCTTGGCAATGGCCGCCTCCGCCGCGGCCTTCACGTCCTGCGCCGTGTCGCACATGGGGTCGCTCACGGTGAAATAGAAGGCTCCCGCCGGATTCCCGGCGCCCGCCGCCGTCGCTGCCTTCAGGTACAGCAAAAGCTGTAATTGCAGCCCATACCACATGCGCACGGGCTCCAATTTCTTCTGACTGCTCTTGTAGTCCACCACCCGCAGATACACGCCGTGATCGCCCTCATAGCGGTCAATGCGGTCGATTTTCCCCCGCAGCGCCACGCGGCTTCCGTCCGCTAATTGCAGCATCACCGGCGGCAATCCCCCCGGCTCGCCGAAGGCCACCTCCGTCCCCTGCGTGGTGAAATGGCTGTTGCGCATGTGCCGGGTGAACAGCCACGCCGCCCGCTTCACCGTGTCCACATAGCTTTTGCCTAATGCGCGGCTGCGTGCGTCCTCCGTCAGCGGTCCCTCCGCCCAGTCCGTCATCAGCGGCTCCACCACCGTCTCCATCACCGCGTCCACGTCCCGCTCCTCCATGTCCATGGGCCATGAAGGCATCTGCGAGGCCACATCCGCAAAAGCGCTGAGCGCCGCATGGAAAAAGGTGCCACGCTCATCCGCCTCAAAGGTGAAATCCCGCCGCTCCATGGGGCTCAGGCCGTAATGAATGAAGTGCCGGTAGGGGCATGCCGCGAATTCCTCCAAGCGGCTGATGGACACCGCGTCCCGGCCGAAGAGCCGCCATGCCTTATCCGGCTCCAGCGGCGGCGCAGACACGCCCCGAACAAGGTGAGCAGCAACGAGGACAGGGCCGCCAACGCCAAGCCGATCTTCTTGAAATTGACCAACAGGAAGAAGAAAACAATGATCACGGCGATCGCCAAGCCCTGCATCAGCGGGTTCATCGTCTCGAAATCCAGCTCCTTGGCTCCACCGTACTCGTACGTCACGCCCTCGGGCAAGGTCGGGATAATACGGCTTTCCATGACTCGCTCGATCCGTTTCTGCATAGCGTTCTGGTTGGTCCCCCGGGTTACCTCGGCGAAGACGCTCAAGGTACGCACGCCGTTGCGACGGACGATCTGCCCCTCATTCCAGCCTCCCTCGATCGTGGAGACTTGCCGGAGCGGGACGCTCACGCCGGGGACGATGGTGGGAAGATACTGGTCGCCGACCTTATCGAACGCGTCACCCTCCCCTTTCTTATCGGATCTCAGCTGGATCGGCAAAGCGTAATCGCCTTCCCAGAGGGAGCCAACCGAGAGGCCGTCGTAACGGATCGCCAGATCGGCCGAGGCCATCGCCTTCGTGATCCCGAGGCGGGAGGCTTCCACTGGGTCCAATCGAACCCGTACGTCGGGTAAGGCCTCCTCATAATTGGTGTGTACCCAGACCAAGCCGTCCATCTCACGCAACACGGCCATCAAGGAATCCCCGGCCTGCTTCAACCGGGCGATATCGTCTCCCATGAAACGGACCTCTA
>USCW01000199.1 GCA_900553315.1 uncultured Eubacteriales bacterium | reverse complement strand
CTGCTGTGCTACCATTACACAATACCGCTATCTGTTTCGCTGTCTTTCTTTCGTTTCGTTTGTTTCCGTCGGACAACGTAGATTATTATAGCAGATATTCGGGAAAAGTCAACCCTTTTTTCAAAAAAACTTTAAAAATTTGAAATTTATTTTTCGAGTGAGAATTAAAACGTGCAAAAAAGCGCGGAATTATGCGGTTTTTTTCCTTTTCAGCCATTTACGGGCTCTGCCAAAAAACACGCGCCGAATGCCTGCGGCATACGCTTTGCGGCATTTTCCGCCAAGCTTTTTTCAGAAAAAATTCCAAAAACCGCGGAGCCGCTGCCGGTCATCCATGCTCCTGCGGCGCCTTGGGCGCGCAGAGCCGCGATCGCTTCGCTGATTTCGGGACGAAGCTCGGCACTTACGGCTTGAAGTACATTGCCTAAACAGGAGCATAAACGCCGCCAGTCGCCTTGCGCCAAAGCCTCGGCCGCACCCTGCGTGTCCGGCTTGCCTTCACAGGCCTCTAATGAAAAACGACTGAAGACTTCCTTCGTGCTCAACCCCGGACAGGGCTGAATGACGACCAGCCAGTAAAGCCCGCCGCAGGGCAGCGGCGTGAGAAGCTCCCCTACACCCTGCGCACGCTGAAGTCCGCCGCGCAGACAAAAGGGCACGTCCGCACCTAGCTGCAAGCCCAGCGTTTCCAGCTCCGCTTGCGTCAAGCCTGTGCCCCAGAGGCGGTTCAGACCGGCCAGCACACCCGCCGCATCGGCACTTCCGCCGCCCATGCCCGCACCTACCGGAATGCGCTTGTGTACGTGAATGGATGCCCCGCCCGTGTAGCCTGTGGCTTGCTTCAATAATACAGCCGCCCGCAGCGCCAGATTCTCCGGGCCGGGATTCACTCGCGGAAAGCCGCTTACCGACAGCGTGAGCTCCTCCTGCGGCAGAAGCGTGATGTCGTCCGCCAAACTGATGGGCTGCATCAGCATGTCCATCAAGTGGTATCCGTCCTCCCGCTTACCGACAATGTCAAGTGTCCAGTTGATTTTCGCTCGTGCAGCAATACGCATTCGTCCTCATCCTTTCACGCTTATCATAGCAGATTGCCTACCGCGATGCAAGCCGCATGCCCAGGCAGGAATTCCCATGCCCTGCGTCGTATATGGCTTTATGATTGTGTTTTGTCCGCCCGGCGGGCAGGAAAAGGAGTAAGGCGTTATGGCTGAACAGATCAAGAAGCGTGACGAGATCGACGCGCAATGGAAATGGAATCTGACGCATATTTTCCCCAGCGATGAAGCATGGGAAGCAGCGGGTGCAAAGGTCATGAAGGAGGTCGAGGCGCTGGCCGCCCGTCAGGGCCACGTTGCGGAGGACCCCAAGGGCGTGATCCGCGCTTATTTTGCACTGGCTGAAAAGCTGGATGAGATCGGCGGGTATGCTTTTCTGCGGCAGGAAACGGACAACGGCGACAGCGCTGCGCAGGGCATTAAGAGTAAGGCCATGGGAATGCTGGTCAAGTGCCAGACGCTCATTTCCTTCATGGAGCCTGAGCTGCTCACCTTGTCGGAGGCGGAGCTGATCGCGCTGCAGAACGCGCCCGATATGGCGGAGTATTCCGAGTTTGTGCGCGGCCTGATCCGCAATAAGCCCCACACCCTGTCCCCCGCAGAGGAAAAGCTGCTGGCCATGATGGGTGAATTGAAGCAGGCTCCCGATAACATTTTCAGTATGCTGTCCAGCGTGGACATGACCTTCCCGGACGTGACCATGCCCGACGGCTCTAAGCAGCCCTTGAGCGAAAGCACCCTGAGCAACTATTTGCACAACACGAATCAGGATGTGCGCCGTCAGGCGTGGGAGGGCATTATGTCCACCTACGGCCATTTCGGTGCGACCATCGCCGCCACCTATGGCGCGAGCGTGAAGAAGGATCAGTTTGAGGCCGACGCGCACCACTTCCCCTCTGCGGTGGAAGCCAGCATGTTCCCTAACGAGATCCCGCTGAGCGTGTATGACAATCTGATTGCGGCGGTGAACGAGTCCCTGCCCGTGCTGACGGAATATTTGGAGCTGCGCAAGGAGCGTCTGGGCCTTGACGAGCTGCACATGTATGATATGTACGCGCCTATCGTGGAGGACTTCAATCTGGACGTGAGCTATCCCGATGCGTTCCAGCTGGTGCTGGATGCGGTGGCTCCGCTGGGCGAGGACTACGTTGCGAAGCTGAAGGAAGCCTATACCGGCGGCTGGATCGACGTGTATCCCAACCAGAACAAGTCAAGCGGCGCTTTTTCCAGCGGCGATCTTCGCCGGGTTCACCCCTATGTGCTGCTGAACCAGACCGACGATCTGAACAGCGCCATGACGCTGGCGCACGAGCTGGGTCATGCCATGCACTCCTATATGAGCAACACGCATCAGCCCTATGCCAAGGCGGGCTACAGCCTGTTTGTGGCGGAGGTGGCTTCCACCTGCAATGAGGCGCTGATGCTGCGCAGTCTGCAAAAGATGTTCACCGATCCCAAGGCGCAGGAATATCTGCTGGTGGACTTGCTGGAAAAGTTCCGCACCACGGTGTATCGGCAGACCATGTTTGCCGAGTTTGAGCGCATCAGCCACGACATGGCCGCCAAGGGCGAGCCGCTGACCAAGGACGCGATGAACGCGGCCTATTACGCGCTGAACAAGAAGTATTACGGCGGCGGCGCGGTGGTGGATCAGCTGATCGAGAACGAGTGGATGCGCATTCCGCATTTCTATCGTGCGTTCTATGTTTATGTGTATGCTACGGGCTTCTGCGCGGCCATGGCGCTCAGCCAGCGCATTCTGACCGAAGGTGAGAGCGCTGTTGCGGACTACCGTAAGTTCCTGTCCGCGGGCTCCAGCGTGCCGCCTCTGGAGGCGCTGAAGCTGGCCGGTGTGGATATGTCCAGTCCCGAGCCCGTGCGCAACGCGCTGAAGATTTTCAAGGAAACCATTGACCAGCTGAAAGCGCTCAAGGCTTGACGCGCCGACTGCAAAAGGGAGGAAACACACCATGATGAAGGGCTATGACCGCGATGAGGCGCTGGCGTTTATTCTGGCGCGCATCCATGCCAAGGATCACCCTGAGCTGGCAGATCAGATGGAAACGCTGATCGGTCAGGCGATTGACGCTGACATGAAGTACATGCACGAAAACGGCGTGCTGGACGAGGAAGGCAATGCCGGGGACTGCTACTATGAGGACGACGAGGCCTTTGAGTATATGGTGGAGGCGCTGGTGGATGCGAACACGCTGACCCCGGAGCAGGCGGTGAAGGCGGCCTCGCTGATTGACGATTACATGGACATTCAGCAGGCGTATCTGGAAAGCAAGGGCCTGGTGGAGTGGGAATAAGTCGCCGCGTGGCGTAAGGAGGCGGATGCTTTGCCGAGAGAGATGCTGATTCTCATCCTGCTGGCGGTGGTGGCGCTGATGGTGATCGTGCTGCGCTTGGAGCGAGAACAGCGCCGTCAGCGGGAGGCGGTGCGGCAGGTGCGTGAAAGCAAGCTGTATGCGCATGTGTATCCGCTGCTGCGCAAATATGAGCATGAGAGCATAGAGCAGGTGATGCTGGATCGCAGCGGTCTGTACATCCGGCTATTCTACCCGGCAGGGCGTATGCTGACCTATCGCTTTGAGATGCACGGTCTGCATCCCATTCCCGAGGAGCGGCTCTACCCGCTGGCGCAGGCTTTGGGTGTAGACCTGAAGGATCTCAGCAATCCGCGCAAGTACGCCTTCAACGTTTGCGAGCGCGTTCACGCCAACGGCGAGCGCGAGCCCTACTACGAATACAACATCACAACCCCTTACAAAGACGATCTCCAACGCCGGTTATACACGAAGAAGGGGGCGTAGGGAACTCCAAGGGAGGCCGCTTCTCTAAAGAGAAGCGCCTCCCCCGGGCCCCCTCCCGAAGAGACGGGTGGGGTGGGGAAACGCTGGGGGGAGAGGCGCTTCTCTGAGAGAAGCGTCTCTCCCCCCAGACCCCTCTCTCCCGAAGAGCGGTTGGCGTTCGGCGGGG
>USCW01000198.1 GCA_900553315.1 uncultured Eubacteriales bacterium | reverse complement strand
CTGGTCTGGGGGAGAGGCGCTTCTCTCAGAGAAGCGGCCTCTCCCCCAGAGTTCCCCCAAGCGCTCCTCTTCGGAAGGGGGCCCGGGGGAGGGGCTTCTCTTTAGAGAAGCCGCCTCCCCCGGCGTACCCACGTTTACCAGATGGAGGATAGATAGATGTACGAAACGAAGATGGTTTCCGTCGGAAAGCTCACCATGGGCGGGCATAACCCGGTGTGGGTGCAGTCCATGACCAACACGGATACCCGCGACACGGAAAAAACGCTGGCGCAGATTCGCGCCCTGCACAAGGCGGGATGCGATCTGGTGCGCGTCAGCGTGTACGATGAGGACTGTGCGCGGGCGGTGCGCACGCTGGTGGACGGCTCCCCCTGCCCGCTGGTGGCAGACATTCACTTTGACCACCATTTGGCGATCATGGCGGCGGAAAACGGCATCAGCAAGCTGCGCATCAATCCCGGCAACATTGGCGGCGAGAATAATGTGCGCGAGCTGGCAGCCTGTGCGAAGCTGCACCACATTCCGATCCGCATTGGCGTGAACAGCGGATCTATTGAAAAGGATATTCTGCAAAAGTACGGCGGCCCCACGGCGGAGGGCATGGTGGAAAGCGCCCTTCAGCACGCACGGATGCTGGAAAAGGTTGGCTTTGAGGATATTGTACTCTCCATGAAGGCCAGCGATGTTCGCCTGACGGTAGAGGCCTACCGTTTGGCGGCACGGAAGTGTGATTATCCGCTGCATGTGGGTGTGACAGAGGCTGGCTTGCCGGGGCAGGGCACAATTAAGAGTGCCATTGGCATTGGCTCTCTGCTGCTGGACGGTATTGGCGACACGATTCGCGTGAGCTTAACGGGCGATCCCCTGCCCGAAGCGCAGGCGGCGTGGGACATTCTGCGTGCGCTGGGCTTACGCACGCAGGGTGTGCAGCTGGTATCCTGTCCCACCTGCGGCCGCACGTGCATTGACGTAGCGGGCATTGCGGCGCGGGTGGAGCGCGAACTGCGGGACATCACGGTGCCAATGAAGGTAGCGGTGATGGGCTGTGTGGTGAACGGCCCCGGCGAAGCCCGCGAGGCGGACATAGGCATTGCGGGCGGCAAGGGCTGCGGCGCCCTCTTCATCAAGGGTCAGCCCCCCAAAAAGGTCGAGGGCGATCTAGCCGAGATCCTCGCCCGCGCCGCCCGCCAAATCGCCAACGAAAAAATGAAAGAAATGGGCAAGTGAGATTTGCGGGGGAGAACGCTTCTCTATAGAGAAGCGTTCTCCCCCGCACCCCCTTTCGAAGAGGCGGTAAGGCTGGGAGCTTCCGGGGGGAGAGGCCGCTTCTCTGAGAGAAGCGCCTCTCCCCCCAGACCCCTCTCTCCCGAAGAGCGGCTGGCGTTTGAGTTGGGTATTTCTGCTGGGGTGGTTCCGCCTGAGAGGTGGGCGCGTCTCTGATAAGCTCGGTTGCGGTCACGGCGGCTGACAGAGCCGCCGCGACCTGTTATGTTTTGTTGTGCTGTTTTTTGAAGCTGCATGAGAAAACCGCTGACCATGCCGATTGCGCAGGGTCTGCGGTGTGTTTATTAAGAGCGACCGTTTTTTTCGCTTAGATTTGCAGCTGAAACGCGCCGAAATCAAACGCTCCTGCGCCCTGCCGAAGCTGTCCCTTCGCATCAAGTTGTGCAAAGCCGCGCTCGATGTCGTTTATCAGCGAGACAGGTATATCCAGCTGATGATGCCCGGGGAAAACGCTTGCAATGTCGTATTGCTTCACGTGCTGAACGGAGTGATAGAAAAGCACCGGGTCTGTGGTTGGGTAAAAGGCGTACAGACAGCCTCGATAAATCAAATCACCGGAGAACAGGTACTTCCGTTCCGGTTCATAAAAGCAGCAATGTCCGGGGGAATGTCCCGGTGTATGCAGAACCACAATGCGCTGCCCGCCCAAGTCCAGGCAATCGTTATCATGCAGGAGCATGGTCGGTTCGCCACGATAAATCTGATACGCGTCAGGGTCAAAATCCGCAGGAAAGGGACAGGGTTCCTTCAGCAGACTACCCTTAACGGCCTGAAGCGGGAGCGGAAACCGAACGGACAGCCAATCCTTTTCCAGATGATGAACTGCAATTTGCTCAAAATACCGGTGCCCGCCGATATGATCCCAATGCGCGTGGGTCGTAACCGCCAGTACGGGCAGCGTCGTCAGTCTGCTCACGACAGCGCGGATATTGGAAACGCCCAAGCCTGTGTCGATCAGCAAGGCGCTTTCGTTTCCGCAGAGCAGATAGCAATGCGTTTCCTCCCAGTGTCCGTATTCGCTGAGAACGAAGGTTTGAGGATCAACCTGTTCTACGGTAAACCAGTCGTTCATAAAGGGTTCTCCTGTCATGCAGCATAATCCTAACTCGTTGAATCAATGATAACAGTATTCCTATGCATTTACAAGTTATCTATCAGCGGCCCCGTTCATACGTTTGAGCATGAACGGGGCCGCTTGTTTTGTTATCGAACGCTGTCTGCGTCATTCTGTACAATGTGACTGGATGAATCCTTATGTCCGAAGGCGCGCGCCACCAGCGCGATCAGTCCGCCCAGCAGGGCCGTACCAAACAGCAGCGACACAATACTGCCCACCACGCCGAAGACCAGCGAAGCGGCGCCCCAGAAAATGTCCCAGACAAACGTGATCGCCGTCCAGGCCAGACGGAACGGCAGTGTAATCAAGCTCCACATGATGTATCCCTCCTACGCTGACAAGGATAGCACAGACAGGCGCGAAAACCAAGAAGGAGAAGATTAGAATCGAATGAGGGAATTTTAAGGCAATACCGCACAAATGAGTTGGTGCGATGGCGAATGCATTTTTTGTCAGATGCGATTGCAGAAATCGAAGGTTTACTGGAGGTAAATCGAGATTTCTGCAAGAAGCAGATGGCAGAAAAGGCATCGCCAGCGCTGCCGACGAATTGTGCGGTAGTGCCTTAAGAATCGCGGGAGCAAAAAAGCTTCTTGTAAATTTTGTGCTTTTCCTTGACGTTGCCTGTTATGGGCGTTATAATGGACGTAATTGATATTGTGTGTTCTGGTAACGCACCAAGGAGGCAAGCCATGGAATCGTACTTGTTGAAGGGTATTGAGGCGGATGCGGACTCGCTGGTGGTGGAGGGCTATCACAAGCCCGGGAGCCTGACGCGGGCGAGCGGCGCGTGGATTTATGCGGCAGGGAGCGCCATGCTGGAGCCCGGTGCGTACGAGCTGGTGCCCCGCGAGCAATGGATTTGGCTTGCGGTGGAGGAAGGGGAAGCGGAGCTGACATGGCAGAGCTGCGTGCTGACCCTGAAGCCGGAGCAGACCTGTTTTCTGCCTGCGGGCGAGATTTCCGCGAGCATTAAGTGCGAGGCGCAGGCGCGTTTGGTATGGATTTCTCTGGAGGGTCCGCTTGCGCCGATGGTAGTGCGGAAGATGGGTGCTTTGCTGCACATGCCCCTAAAGCAGGGGGCTTTGCCGAGCCAGATGTATTTGGCGAAGCAGATCGTGCAGGTGATGGTGCGTCACGATGGCACGGCGGACGCGACATATCAGCTTCAGCACCTGATGTATGGCATGCTGGCGAGTCATTGGGGGCAGCCGGTGGCCATGGACGCGATGCTGTCCCACGAGATTGCGAAGGTCGTGGACACGCTGCGTGCGAACAAGTACAAGGACAATTTCTCGCTGGCTGAGATGGCGGCGATTTCGCGTATGCCCATGGAGACCTTCCGCAAGCGCTTTGTCAGCGAGGTAGGTATGCCGCCGCTGAGCTATGTGCTGCATTGCAAAATGGAGCGTGCCAAGGAGCTTCTGCGCGAGCAGGACTACACGGTGCGTCAGGCGGGCATTGAAGTCGGTATGCAGGACCCCTATCACTTCAGCAAGCAGTTCAAGAACATTGTGGGCATCAGCCCCTCCGCCTTCATGAAGCAGGCCGCCCAGCCCGACGCGACCCTGCGCAGCAAAGACCCAACGAGAAAGACAAAGTAATATAGTGATTGCGAGGGAGGGGGCTTTTCTGTAGAAAAGCC
>USCW01000197.1 GCA_900553315.1 uncultured Eubacteriales bacterium | reverse complement strand
CACGAACGGCCCCGTTGAAAACGTTCCGTTTTCAACGATGGGCCTGTGCTTAGGGAAGGGAAGGTGTGGCGGGTAAAGGTGCGCTTCGCGCACGGGGGATGCTGTCCGTACCATTTAAGCCTCCCCTGAAAGGGGAGGTGCCCGCGAAGCGGGCGGAGGGGTTGCGCTCTCCTATGCTGCACGGGTGCGGCGGAGGGGGAGTATCCTCAGTCATGCGCTTTGCGCATGACAGCTCCTTCTGCGGAAGGAGCCTAGGGGGGATTTCGCCACCCCTTCGGTCCGCTTAACCCATAACTTGCTCGTAGCCCACCGTAGGCAGGACGCGGCGGCTCTGTCAGCCGCCGTGACCACGACCAAGCATAACGGAGACGCGCTCCCCCACAGGCGGAACCAAGCAAGAAGAAAGGCGCACCTCAAGCGCCAGCCGCTCTTCGGGAGGGAGCGCGAGGGAGGGGCTTCTCTCAGAGAAGCTGCCTCCCTCGCATCCCCCCACACGTTCTCTTCCTTTGTTCGTACTTTTTATCTTTTTATTTTTACTTTGTTGTGAAATTTATACGTACAATTTGCACTCAGGCGTTGCCAAACGACTGTTTTTGTCGTACAATAGGGGCGCGGAGCAAGCGAGGAGGATACCTTGGATAAGCGTGAAGCTCTGAAGACTTATTTCGGTCATGATGATTTTCGCCCCGGACAGGAGCCGCTGATTGACGCGCTGCTGGCGGGACACGACGCTCTCGGCATTATGCCCACGGGTGCGGGAAAATCCATGTGCTATCAGATCCCGGCGCTGCTTCAGGAGGGTATTGCTCTGGTCGTTTCGCCGCTCATCTCATTGATGAAGGATCAGGTTGCGGCATTGATCGCCAGCGGCGTGCGCGCGGCTTACCTCAATAGCTCGCTGACGCCCGGACAAATGGATCGCGCGCTGGATAATGCGCGGCAGGGCATGTATAAGATCATCTATGTGGCCCCGGAACGCCTCGATACCTCTGGCTTCATGCGCTTCGCCCGAAACGCGCCCATTTCTCTCATTGCCGTGGATGAGGCTCATTGCGTCAGTCAATGGGGACAGGATTTCCGCCCCAATTACCTCAAGATTGCGGATTTCGTGGACACGCTGCCCAAACGGCCGCCGGTCGGCGCGTTTACCGCTACCGCTACCCAGCGCGTGCGGGACGATATTCGCCGTCTGCTGCGTCTGCGTGCCCCGGAGATCTCGGTCACGGGCTTTGACCGCCCGAACCTCTATTTCGAGGTGCTGCGGCCGAAAAAGCGGTTTGAGACGCTCAAGGTCATTTTGGAGGATCGTCCCTTTGACAGCGGCGTGATCTACTGCTCCACCCGCAAGAACGTGGAGGACGTGTGCGAAAAGCTGCTGCTGGAGGGCTTCGCCGCAGCTCGTTATCATGCGGGTCTCAGCGATGAGGAGCGTCAGCGCAATCAGGAGGCTTTCCAGTACGACCGTGCCCGTATCATGGTCGCAACCAACGCCTTCGGCATGGGCATTGATAAGTCCAACGTGCGGTATGTCATCCATTATAATATGCCGAAATCCATGGAGGCGTATTATCAGGAGGCGGGTCGTGCGGGCCGGGACGGCGACGACGCGGAGTGCATCCTGCTGTATAACGGGCAGGACATCATTACCGCGAAATACTTGATCAACAACAGCGATCCCAACCCGGAGCTGACCCCGCAGGAACAGGCCGCCGTCAAGGCGCAGGATATGCGACGCTTGCAGCAGATGATCGACTATGCTACCGGCACAGGCTGTCTGCGGGCAAGCATTCTGCGGTATTTCGGAGAACAGGCTCCGGCCAAGTGCGAGAATTGCTCCAACTGCGTTGGCAAGCGCTACGCTGAGGCGGAGGCTATGGGTCTTACGCCCGGAATGCGCGCCGCAGCGGCGACCGGAAGCTATGACCCGAACAAGCGGCTGGGCGTGCCGGAGATCAAGCTGCCCGCGCCCAAGCCGAAAAAAACCAGGACGAATGCGACCGAGGAGGAGAGCGGCGACGATCTGTTCAGCGCCCTGCGTTCCTGCCGCACTCGGTTGGCTGCGGAGAAGCATGTGCCTGCGTATATTATTCTGCCGGACAGCGCCCTGCATGATATGGCGCGCTTGCAGCCCACCAGCCTGAACGAGCTGCTGAACGTGAAGGGCATGGGCACCATGAAGGTTTCCCAGTATGGCGACGCATTTTTACAGGCGATTCGGGCGTGGAAGCTGAAGCATCCTGCCGCCCCGCGGCCTGATAAGGTGCAGACCACCGCCATGCGCCGGGAGGATTACCGAAGCGCCCTGATGCAGGGGCTCACTCCCGCACAGCCGTGGAGCCGCGAGGAAGAGGAGCGCCTTCGCAGGGGCTATCAGGCTGGCGTAACCGTTCGCCAGCTCAGCGTGATTCATGGCCGGGAAGAGGAGGACGTTCGCGCCCGCCTCAAATCTCTTGGCCTTATCATTTAATTTAATGATCTAAGGAGGTTTCACCATGCAAAAGGCAAAGCTGATTCTCGACCACGACTACAAGATCGGCGAGATCGACCCGCGAATCTACGGCTCCTTCCTGGAGCACCTGGGCCGCGCAATCTACACCGGCATCTACGAGCCCGGTCATCCCACCGCGGACGCGGAGGGCTTCCGTCAGGACACCATGAAGCTGGTCAAGCAGCTGGGCGTGCCGCTGGTGCGCTGGCCGGGCGGCAACTTTGTCTCCGGCTATCGTTGGGAGGATGGCATCGGCCCGCGTGAGAGCCGTCCCCGCCGCCCCGAAATGGCTTGGTTCTCCACTGAGAGCAATCAGGTGGGTCTGCACGAGTTCATGTCTTGGGCTAAGAAGGTGGATGCTGAGGTCATGATGGCTATCAATCTGGGCACCCGTGGCCCCAGCGAGGCCCGCGACATCGTGGAATACTGCAACCTGAACACCAATACCTACTACGCCGACCTGCGGCGCAAGAACGGTGCGAAGGATCCCTTCAATGTGAAGCTGTGGTGCTTGGGCAATGAAATGGACGGCCCGTGGCAGATCGGCCACAAGACCGCCGAGGAGTATGCCCGCATTGCGCACGAGGCCGGCAAGGTCATGAAGTGGATCGACCCCACCATTGAGCTGGTGGCCTGCGGTTCCTCCAACCTGAACATGCCCACCTTCGGTCATTGGGAGGACACGGTGCTGGAGGAGTGCTATGACACCATCGACTATGTGTCCATGCACCAGTATTACGGCAATGCGGACAACGACACGCCCGAGTTCTTGGCCCGCAGCATTCATATGGATCAGTTCATCAAGGGCGTTGTGGCGATCTGTGATGCGGCGCAGGCGCGCAAGCACAGCAAGAAGCAGATCAACATCTCCTTCGACGAGTGGAACGTGTGGTATCATTCCCACGGACACGATCAGGCGTACTATGACAGCCGCGTGTGGGATGAGGCTCCGCCGCTGCTGGAGGATATTTACAACTTCGAGGATGCGCTGCTGGTGGGCAGTATGTTGATTACGCTGCTGAAGCACGCGGATCGTGTGAAGGTGGCGTGCTTGGCGCAGTTGGTGAACGTTATTGCGCCCATCATGACCCGTCCGGGCGGCGGCGCGTGGTGCAATACGATCTACTGGCCCTTCATGCACGCGAGCCTGTATGGCCGCGGCACGGCGCTGACCACGCTGGTGCAGTCTCCGTCCTTCGCCACGAAGGAATACGACGAGGTGCCCATGCTGGATTCTGTGGCTGTGCAGAATCCCGACGGTGGTGTGACGATCTTCGCGGTGAACCGCGATGAGAAGGAAGACTTGGCGCTGAGCCTTGATCTGCGTGCCTTCCCGGGTCTGACCCCGAAGGAGCATATTCTGCTGCACCACGACGACATGAAGGCCGTCAACACCGAGGAGAATCCCGACAACGTACATCCCACCGCGATGCCCCTGCGCGGCGACGAGGTCGAGCTTCGTCTCCCCGCCCGCAGCTGGAACGTGATTCGGTTAGGATAACGGATACATATGCGAGGGAGAGGATGGGGGAACTCCGGGGGAGGCGGCTTCTCTAAGAGAAGCCCCTCCCCCGGGCCC
>USCW01000196.1 GCA_900553315.1 uncultured Eubacteriales bacterium | reverse complement strand
GAGGAGGGAGCGCGAGGGAGGGGACTTTTCTTCAGAAAAGTCCCCTCCCTCGCAACACCCCCCATATAGGAGGTTTTTATGAAAGAAATTTTGGATGAGTTGAGGAGACTTTATCCGAACGCGGGACCGGAATTGAATTTTTCGAACCCGTATGAAACGCTTGTGGCGACTATGCTGTCGGCGCAATGCACGGATAAACAGGTCAATAAGGTCACACCGGAGGTCTTTCGGCGATACCCGAACGCTGTCGCTATGGCGGCCTGCACCCGGGATGAGCTGTATCCGCTGGTGAAAAGCTGCGGATTCAAAAGCAAGGCCGGGAACATCGTCGAGGCCTGCCGCATCATTACCCAGAAATACGGCGGCGAAGTCCCCCATACCATGGAGGAACTGACCTCCCTCCCCGGCGTGGGCCGCAAGACTGCAAACGTTGTCCTCGCCAACGCCTTCGGCGTGCCCGCCATCGCTGTGGATACCCACGTGTTCCGCGTCAGCAACCGCCTCGGCCTTGCCGATGCAAAGACCGTCGAGGAAACGGAACAGCAGCTCATGAAAAATATTCCCATGGCGGATTGGCGCGACGCACACCATTGGCTCATCTATCACGGCCGCCGTGTGTGCAAGGCGCAGCATCCCCTGTGCGAAGTATGTACCCTGCGAAATATGTGTAAAGCGCAGAAGATAAAAGATAGTCATGCAGCGGAAAGCGACGAATAATATCGCAAGAAACCCCTGCGTAGGGCGTTGTAAAAACAAGTTTCTTCTAGTATAATGACATTTGGTAGCACAATGCTGGAAGACAAGGGAGAACGCAACCCTGCCCTGTGCGTTTCGATGTATAAACGGGAAGCCGGACAAACTGTTCGGAGCAACCGTCCTGCGCACGGCTTATGACTGCGGATACCTTGTGTCCGGCAGTCTTTTTTCTATAGATCACTTCATTCATTCTATACGGTAGCATTGCGGAGGAAGGTTATGCGGCGAAAAATCTTTATGGTGTGGGCGTGCTTCATGCTTATCATAGGCGCGGCGCTTCCCTTGGAGCGTGCTTGCGCTGATACGCTGCCCGTGCTGGTCATTGGTTCGGATGAGTTTGAGCCCTATAATTATGTCGGTGCGGACGGCACGCGGCAGGGCGTGGATGTGGAACTAGCCACCGAGGCTCTGCGGCGCATGGGCTATACAGCGGAGTTTCGGGATATTGTGTGGGAAAACAAGGATGACTATCTGGAGGATGGCACCGTGGACTGCCTGTGGGGCAGCTTCTCCATGAATGGCCGCGAGGACAATTATACATGGGCCGGGCCGTATCTGTGCAGCCGTCAAGTAGTAGTCACGCGGGTGGACAGCGGCATTGCGTCGCTGGCAGATTTGGAAGGCAAGCGGATCGCCGTGCAGGCCACCGGCAAGGCAGAGGGCGTGCTGATTCATGGCAACGACCCGCGCATTCCCGAGGTGGCCGCCGTCTATTGCTTCTCCACCATGGACGAGGTGTACGCCAGTTTGCGCAAGAATTATGTGGACGCCATCGCGGGCCATGAAAATGCGCTGAAAGCCATGATGAACGACGCGCCGGAGAGCTTCGTCATGTTGCCGGAGGCTTTATATGTTTCTCAGTTGGGCGTGGCGTTCCGAAAAGGCACGCATGAGGAGCTGGCCGCCGAGCTGGCGCAGACGCTGGACGAGATGCGCGCCGACGGCACCATTGCGCAAATTCTGCAGAAATATGGTCTGGACGTCAACACGGCGCTGGGGGTGGAATGAAAGTGAAGAAGAGTAAACGCAGCGTTGCACCGCTCACGCCGTTCTGGATACCGCTGACGGCGGGAATTCTGATCTTCAGCATTGCCTTCGGTCTATTGACGATGCGGGATCGGCAGTATTTGCAGTCCGTGCTTCACGATACGCTAACCTTTATGAAGAACCGTATTGAAAGCTACGATCATTATCAGTCAGCGGACAAAACCAAGAGCCTTATGCGGCTGGCGGACAAAGTCGAAGCGCTGAGCACAGAATTGAAGCTCATGGAAAGCTACGACGTGCAGTCCCTGGACAGCTTTGCACGTCAGCAGCGCCTGACCGGCGTGCTGCTGCTGGATGAGCATCTGAACGTGACAATGCAGACCACGCTGGACGAACAGGCCAACGGGCTGTGGACGGACGTGATTCAGGGCCCCGGCGTGCGTAATATTGTAACATATCCGAAAAAGCGGTACCTTGCGCGGATCGACATGGAGGGTAAAAGCTACGATTTCGTCGCCATGGCGCGGACGGATGCGCCGGGCATGATCGTCGCCTTTATGCGGCAGGACATTATTGAGTCCGGCAATGCCGAGCTGTCCATGGCGACGCTGTTCACGGACTTCACCTTTGAATTGAACGGCATTGTCACCGTCACCGACGGCAAAACGGTACTAAGCTCCAACGCTCCGCAGCAGATCGGCATGACAAACATGGAGGCGCTGGCCTTGGCCTCCCGTGCGTGCAGAACGGACAGCGACGGCTTGGAGCGCTTTCAGGCGGGCGGCGTGACATGGTACGGCGGCAAGTGCGTCTCCGGGGAATATTGTCTGTACGCGTTCTTCCCGAGCAGCGCCGTGTTCCAGACGCGAATGCTGGTCATGACAAGCGGCATCGCGATGTATGCGTTCGTCTGGATGATCTTCGTGCTGCTGCGCAGCCGTCTGGAATGGCGCAACCTGAAGCAGCGGCAGGATCAAATGCACACGATTCAGTCCATCAGCAGCGTTTATTCGGCAACCCTGCTGATTCACGTCAAGACCGACAAGGTAGAGGTCATCAAGGCTCCGCAGATACTGGCGGACAACGTGCGGGATATGAAGACGGCCTCGGCGCTGATAAAGTACATTCAAGAAACCTATGTGTGCGAGAAGGGGCGGGAGGATTATCAGGCCTTCACGGATGTTTCCTCTCTGCCGCGTCGTCTGCAAATGCACGCCTATCTCACCCACACCTGTGAGGACATTTACGGCGAATGGTATCTGAACATGATCATACCCCAGCAATGGGACAAGCATAGGCAGATTGACGCGGTAATCCTCACCATGCAGAACGTGACGGAGGAAAAGCGCCGGGAAAACAGCTATCAGGAGCAGCTGCGCCGGGCGGCGGATCAGGCGGAGCGTGCCAACGCCGCCAAGACGGGCTTCCTGCGCCGCATGAGCCACGACATCCGCACGCCCATCAACGTCATTCGCGGCATGGTGAACATTGGCCGGCATTCGCTGGACAAGCCGGAAAAGGTAGAGGAATGCCTGAATAAGATCATGCTGGCCTCCGGCTTCCTGCTGGATCTGGTGAACAACGTGCTGGACATGAACAAGCTGGAATCCGGCGCGGTAAAGCTGGAGAATCGCCCCTTCGACCTTCGGGCGGTCTTGAAGGAGGTTGTAAACATTGTAGAAAGCGGCGCGTTGGAGCACGGGCTGCACTTCTCGGAGGAGCCGCTAGAGGCGACGCATGTTCACCTGATCGGCAGTCCGCTTCATGTGCGGCAGGTGCTGCAAAACGTAGCGGGCAATGCGGTGAAGTACAACAAGGACAACGGCTCCATTGTGCTGGCCTGTCGGGAAATTGCTTACGAGGACAATGTGGCAACCTTTGAATTTGTCTGTGCCGATACGGGCATAGGCATGAGTCAGGAGTTCCAGCGGCACGCCTTTGAACCCTTTGCGCAGGAGAACGCGAATGCGCGCACCTCCTATGCGGGCACGGGACTGGGCTTGGCCATTGTCAAGGAGCTGGTGGAGCGCATGGGGGGCAGCATCAGCTTCACGAGCCGTTTGGGCGAGGGTACGACCTTTCGCATTCAGCTGAGCTTCCGGGTAGACCCTTCCGCGCAGGAGGACGAAGCACCAACGGAGGCACAAACCGTGCAGGAGCACAACCGGCTGCAGGGAATACGCTTGCTGCTGGTAGAGGACAACGAGCTGAACATGGAGATCGCGCAGTTCCTGCTGGAGGGCGAAGGCGTAACGGTGATAAAGGCATGGAACGGTCAATAATACGCGCTATGCCGATATTCTGTGCGACGCGCTGCCCTGGTCCGTGTG
>USCW01000195.1 GCA_900553315.1 uncultured Eubacteriales bacterium | reverse complement strand
GGGCCCGGGGGAGGGGCTTCTCTTAGAGAAGCCGCCTCCCCCGGCGTTCCCCTTCCCCCCGTCGTCTCTTCGAGAGGGAGCGCGAGGGAAAGCGCTTCTCTTCAGAGAAGCACTCTCCCTCGCTAGATTTACTTGTTATTCTGCTTACTGAGCGTCGGCCATGATGGTCTCGCCAGCCAGCTTGCCGAACACAACGGTGTCAACCACAGCGTTGCCGCCCAGACGGTTCGCGCCGTGAATACCACCGGTGATCTCGCCAGCAGCGTACAGACCCTTGATCGCCTCGCCGCCCTCGTTCATAACGCGGCAAGCGGTATCAATGGTCACGCCGCCCATGGTGTGGTGCAGGCAAGCAGTACGGGGAGTGGCAACCCAGGGGCCCTTGGTCAGCTGCGTGCTGAACAGGGTGCGGCCCAGACCGTCCTTATCCTCGCCGGCTTCCACAGAAGCATTGAAGCTGTCCACAGTCGCCTTCAGCGTGTCGGCATCCATGCCCAGCTTCTCGGCCATCTCGTCGAGCGTATCAGCCACAACAATGTAGCCCTGCTCTTCCAGATAACGCAGAGAGAAGCCGTCAGCAGACTTCGCGGTGTCGATGTCCACGTAGTCGCCATCAGCAGACTCCAGGAAGTAGAACATGCTGTCGGTCTGCTGCAGCACAGCCAGGCAGATGGTATCACGACGGCCGTCTTCCTGAACGAAGCGCTTGCCTTCCTTGTTGATGAAGATCTCCTGATCGGTGCCGTTCACGCAGCGGGGCGGATACTTGGTCAGCTGACCATCCTTCACGTTGCCCAGATACAGCAGCTGGATCTGATCCATCTGAGACAGGGAAGCACCAGCGGACAGCGCCATGGTGATGCCGTCGCCCTGAGAGCAAGCCATACGGTTGGTGGTCTTCACCTTGCTCAGGTCGGTGTCCTTCCACTTGTCGGAGGTGTTGTACTTAGCGATCATCTCGCCATTGGCAGCAAAACCGCCGGTGGCCAGGATCACGCCCTTGGTCGCGGTAAAGGTGTAGGTGTTGCCGTTCACATCCTCAGCGGTCACGCCGGTGATGTTGCCGTTCTCGTCCTTCACCAGTTCCTTGCCGGTGGTGGAGGTCATGATCTTCACGCCGTCCATCTTGGCAATGGTCTCCACATAGGTGCTGATGAAGCCAGTACCCATGGACTTGGTGGAGGTGTGGGTGCGCTGCCACAGAGAGCCAGCGCCCTGGCCGATGGTGTCGTTGAACTCCATGCCCAGGCTCTTGATCCAGTCATAGCCAGCCTTGGCGTTGTAGCACAGAACCTTCACCAGATCCAGATTCGCCACATCGTCGCCGCCGTCATAGGTCTGCAGCGCATACCAGTCGTCGCTGTCGAACAGATCGGTGCGGCCGGCGTCGTTGTACGCCTTCCACTCCTCGGCGACCTTCTCCTGCAGAGCCTTGTGCTCATCGCTCACGGGAGCCGCGGCCAGAGCAGCCTCGACCTTCGCCTTCACGGCGTCGCTCATGACGACCTTGCTCTGCAGCTCCTCATCGGGGCAGTTGTAGATAGCGCCGCAAACCAGCGTATCGCCGCCCACCGCGCCGCACTTCTCCAGCACCAGCACGGACTCAGCGCCGTTCTGTTTTGCGGAGATAGCAGCCGCCAGACCGGCTCCGCCGCCGCCAACCACAACCACGTCGTAGGTCTCAGCGGTATTGGTCGCTTCCGCCTTGGTGACGGGCGTCTTCCACTCGTCCACGTTAGCGCCGGCTTCCTTCAGGGCGTTCTTCACCGCGTTCTTCACCGCATAGCTGGTGATGGTCGCGCCGGAAACGGAGTCCACCTCGAGGGTCTGATTGTCAACGATGGCCTTGGGGATCACCGCAATGGGGGTGGTGCCTTCATAGCCCTCGTCGGTCAGGGGAGCACCGATGCCGGGGGTCTCCTGCTGCTCGGTCACTTCGATGGCCTCGATGGCCTTGTCCGTCACCGTAACCTTCACAACGACCTTGCCATTCTGACCATTGGCGGAACCTTCATAGGTGCCGGGAGTCATGGCGGTCTTCTCGGCTGAGGACTCCGCGAACGCGAAGCCATTGAGGCTGAACACCATGGCCAGTGTCAGCAGTACAGCCAGAAACTTCTTCATGGAACAAACCTCCTTTTTACTTTGCAAGGCATGGAAGCGCGTGCCGAACCCCATTGAACGGCACGTTTGTTATCTAACTAACAATGACCTTGCGGAAACATTATAATCCCTCTAACCCGGAAAAGCAAGAGATATTCTACAATTCTTGCCTTGTATATATGAGCTTTATCCCTATATATGTATCAATTTTTCATACAAATAAGGGCCTTGCTGCTCACCAGCAAGACCCTCATTTGTAAAAGCGTAGTTTTCTGCCGTCCACAGCTGCCTGGGCTACTTCCCCATTTAGCCCCACAGCAGCGCCAATGCAGGCACGATCTGCTTTTTCCGTGAAACCACTTTCGGCAGGAACACATGATGATCCTTAATATCACGGGCACTGAAGGCCATGCGCACCACGTCCTCGTCCCCCAAGAAGATCAGCTCGGTGCCCTCGCGCAGCACGTCGGTCAGCATGAGCAGCTGCATATCATAATGATGTGCGTCCTTCATTTTCTGCATGGCGGGCAGCAGCTCCGGTAAACGCCCCAGCACCTTTTCCGCGTCCAGACAGGTGATCTGGCCGATGCCGAGGTCATGCCCCGCAATATGGAATTCCTTGAAGTCGGTATTCAGCAGCTCCTCCACGGTCTTATCCGTGGACACCGAAGCGGAGAAGATTTCCCGGCCCAGCTCGTCCAAGTCAATGCCCGCGATACGCGCCAGCCGCTCGGCGATACGCCGGTCCCGAGGCGTACAGGTGGGCGACTTAAACATGACGGTATCAGAAAGCACCGCCGCCGCCATGAGCCCCGCCAGCTTTTCGGAGGGCATCAGGCCGCGTTCCTGATACATGGTAGCGATGATCGTTGTAGTGCTGCCCACGGGCTCATTGCGCATGAACACGGGGTTGCCGGTCTGAACGTCCGCGAGGCGGTGGTGGTCGATGATCTCCATGATCTCCGCCTGTTCCAGCCCGGGCACGGACTGTGCCGTTTCGTTATGATCGACCAGCACCACACGCTTGCGCCGGGGGCGGATCAAATGATACCGGCTCAGGGTGCCGACGACCTTTTCCTCTTCATCCAGAATGGGATAACTGCGGTAGCGGCTTTGCAGCACGGTATCGCGCACATCATCAATATAGTCGGTCAGGTGGAAATACACCAAACCCTTCGCCTGTGTGATACGGCTGACAGGGATAGCCTGATAGAGCATTCTCGCGGCACGATACGCGTCGCAGGGGGTAGCGATCATGCAGGTTTCGCTATGCATATCGCGGTATTTTTCCGCGAGGTCGCTCTGGCAGAGGATGATACAGGAGGCGTGCAGCTGCAAGGCCTGCTCCACCACATCGGGCTGCTGACCGCAGATGACGATGCTGCCGGGCTTCATGCCCTTGAGGACATTTCCCGCCGTGGGCAAGGCGATCATGACCTCGCCGGAAATCTGGTCGAACACATCCTCCGCGTCATTGATGACCCGGCCCTCCAAGGCGCTCAACAGGTTAAAGATGGGCACATCCGTGACCTGCGGATGCTGCACGGAGTCCATGTCGCTCTCCGCAATGCTGCCCGCGGTAATCATGCCATATAAATGTCCGCCCTCATCGGTGACGGGGATAGCGGAGAGGTTTTCGTTCTCACGCAAGATTTCCCATGCATGGCTGACGGGCACAGCGGCCCCCAGCAGCGGCGGGCGGTCGTAGTCCAAATCGCGTACCTGTGTACGGACGGTTTGCAGCAGCATCGGCGGCTTAAATCCGAACTTTTCCAGCAAAAACGCCGTTTCGTCATTCAAATGTCCCAGTCTCGCCGCGACGTACTCCTGATCCCCCAGCGCGTTTCTCAGCGCCGCATACGACATAGCCGCGACGACCGAATCCGTATCCGGATTCCGATGCCCAAACACAAAAATCGGATCCATAAAAACACTCCTTCAAGTACGTGGGTGGTGTTCCGGGGGAGGCGGCTTCTCTGCGAGAAGCCCCTCCCCCGGGC
>USCW01000194.1 GCA_900553315.1 uncultured Eubacteriales bacterium | reverse complement strand
GGGGAGGGGCTTCTCTTAGAGAAGCCGCCTCCCCCGGCGTTCTCCCTCCCTCATCGTTAATCCACGTTGATGTTTTCCTTCGCGGCTTCTTCGGGGTGCTTAGCTACGTAGTCCTTCACAGCGGCGTGAATGGCCTGCTCGGCCAGCATGGAGCAATGCATCTTGACGGGGGGCAGTCCATCGAGCGCTTCCGCAACGGCCTGATTCGTCAGCTTCAGCGCCTCCGCAACGCTCTTGCCCTTCACCAGCTCCGTCGCCATGGAGCTGGTCGCAATGGCCGCACCGCAGCCGAAGGTCTTGAACTTCACATCCGTAATGATGCCGTCCTCCACCTGAATGTCCATCTTCATAATGTCGCCGCACTTCGCGTTGCCTACCGTGCCCGTGCCGCTGGGATTCTCAATCTCACCCACATTGCGGGGATTGGAAAAATGATCCATTACCTTTTCGCTGTACATTGCTTTATCCTCCTTATCGGCTTGTCCGTTAATGCTTCATAAAGGGACAGTTCGCACCCAGCGTGCTGGTTTCCGCGTTCAGCACGCTCATGGCACGCAGATCCTTCACGATCCCCGGCAGCACACGCAGCACCTCGTCCACCTGTTCCTCGGTGGTGTCCGTGCCCAGCGACAGACGCAGGGAGCCGTGCGCGATCTCATGAGGCAGACCAATCGCCAGCAGCACATGGCTGGGATCCAGACTGCCGCTGGTGCAGGCCGAACCGCTGGAGCCCGCAATGCCCGCCAAATCCAAGCGCAGCAGCATCGCCTCGCCCTCAATGTAGCGGATGGAAACATTCACGTTGTTCGGCAAACGCTCCGTCCGATGACCGTTCAGGCGCACATCCGGAATCTCCGCCAGAATGCCGTCGATCAGCTTGTCCCGCAGACGGCTCATCCGTGCGGCGTTCGCCTCCAGATTCTGCGTCGCCAGCTCAATGGCCTTGCCAATGCCCACAATGCCCGCCAGATTCTCCGTGCCCGCACGCTGACCGCGCTCCTGTGCGCCGCCATGCATGAAAATGTCCGGGTGAACACCCTTGCGCACGTACAGCACGCCAATACCCTTGGGGCCGTGGAACTTGTGACCGCTCATGGACAGCATGTCAATGTTCATGGCGTTCACGTCGATCGGGATCGCACCCATGGCCTGTACCGCGTCCGTGTGGAACAGAATGCCGCGGCTCTTCGCCAGCTTGCCGATCTCCGTAATGGGCTGCAGGGTACCAATCTCGTTGTTCGCTGCCATGATGGAAATCAAAATGGTCTTGTCAGTGATGGCCTTTTCCACATCCTCCACCCGCACGCGGCCGAACTCGTCCACCGGCAGATAGGTCACTTCAAAGCCCTGCTTTTCCAGCCACGCGCAGGTGTGCAGCACCGCGTGATGCTCGATCTGCGAAGTAATGATGTGGTTGCCCTTGGCCCGCTTGGCAAAGGCCGTGCCCTTGATGGCCCAGTTGTCGCTCTCGCTGCCGCCGGCGGTGAAGTAAATCTCCGTGGGCTGTGCGCCGATGGCCGCAGCCACCTGCTTGCGGGCGGCATCCACAGCGCGGCGGGCATCGCGGCCCGTGGAGTGAATGCTGGAGGGGTTGCCGTAAATGTCGGTGAAATAGGGCAGCATCGCCTGTAGAACCTCAGGCGAAACCGCAGTCGTGGCAGCGTTGTCCATGTAAATGCGATCCATGCTCATTGCTCCTTTATTTCTCCCCTGCCCGGGCCCTCGAAGCGCTCCTGCTCCAGCATATCCCGCAGGGTGATGGATTGTAACAGATTGTTGATGCTTTGCGACAGATATTCCCACACCCGGCGGGACTCGCACCGCGTGCTCTTCGCACAGCAGGAGCCGTCCGCCAGACATTCGGACAAATTCAGCGGACCCTCCGTCGCGTCCATGATGTCGCCCACCGTGATTTCCTCCGGAGCCCTCGCCAGCATGTATCCGCCTTGAGCCCCGCGCACGGTCGTCACCAGTCCGCCTCTCCTTAGACTGCCCAGCAGTTGCTCCAGATAATTCTCCGAAATGCCGATGGCGCTGATCTCCTTGAGGGGCTGCGGGCCGTCCCCCGCGTGCTGCGCAAGGTAAAACATGGCGTAGAGCCCATATTTTCCCTTGGTGGATAGCTTCATGTCGTCCTCCTTGCGGAAACCCGATACTTTCTCTCGGAATTCCGTGAGCATCTTATCATATCCGACTTTTTCTGTCAAGATTCTATTCTGCTAACAATTTCCAAAACAAGCGGCGGCGAGGCCTGTTTCCAGACCCCGCCCCGCTGTCATTCAAACGCCGTCCTCAAACTGCGCCCGATAGATGGACGCGTACACGCCGTTCCGTTGAAGCAGCTCACGATGCGTACCGCTCTCCACAATGCTGCCGTCCTGCATACACAGAATGCGATCCGCCCCAACGATCGTCGAAAGGCGGTGCGCAATAACAAAGCAGGTGCGGCCCCGCATCAACGCCAGCATCGCGTCCGCAATGACCTTCTCCGTCTGCGTATCCACGTTGGACGTGGCCTCGTCCAGTATCAGCATGGGACTTTTCAGCAGCATGGCCCGCGCAATAGTCAGCAGCTGCTTCTGCCCCTTCGAAATATTGCCGCCATCGCCCGTCAACAGCGTATCATAGCCCTGCGGCAGCGACAGGATCGTTTCATGAATGTGCGCCGCCTTCGCCGCCGCAATCACGTCCTCCCGGGTCACGCCCTGCGCGCCATAGGCGATGTTGTCGTAGATCGTACCTTCGAACAGCCACGTATCCTGCAAGACCATGGTGTACTGCCGCCGCAGGCTCTGCCGCTGATACGTGCGAATGTCCCGGCCGTCCAGCAGAACCTCGCCGCTGACCACGTCGTAAAAGCGCATCAGCAGGTTAATGAGCGTCGTCTTGCCGCAGCCCGTCGCACCCACAATGGCAATAACCCGTCCCGGCTGCACCTCCGCCGAAATATGGTGCAGAATCTCCCGCCCGGACTCGTAGCCGAAGCACACATCCCGCAGGGAGATTTGTCCCTGACAATGCTCCATCGGCACCGCATCCGGCGCGTCGGGCTGCTCCGGCTCCGCGTCGATCAGCGCCAGCACCCGTTCCGCCGCCGCCAGCGCGGACTGCAATTCGCTGATAAGGTTGGCAAATTCGTTGATGGGACCGGAAAACTTACGGGAATACAGCACAAAGGAGGAAAGGTTGCCCAGCGAGACACTCCCCACCAGATACAGCAGAGAGCCGAAGATGCTGATAAGGGTCAGCGACAGGTTGTTGATAAAGCTGACTGATGGACCCACGGTACTTCCATAGTAGTCTGCCATATAATAAGCTTCTACAGCCTCGTTGTTTCGCTGGTCAAAACGTCCGACCATCGTCTGCTCCTGGTGATAGGCTTTTGTAGTCTTTTGACCGGAGATGATCTCCTCTACAAAGCCGTTGAGCTCACCCAGCTTTGCCGAGCGCTTGCGGAAGAGCGGGCGCACCTTTTTGGTGCGGTAGATGATGAACAGCACCGAAATAGGCACCGTGACTACAAACACCAGAATCAAAGGCGGAGAGATACGCAGCATCATAATAAAGGAGCCGATGACGGTGATGGCGCTGGCTGCAATCTGAAGCAGGTCGTTGGACAGCGAGGAATTGACCGTATCAATATCATAGGAAAGGCGGCTGATGATGTCGCCGGTCTGGTGGCTGTCAAAAAAGCGCACCGGCAGCTCCAGCAGCTTATCCACCACGGCCATCACCGCGCCGGACTCGTGCAGGGTGCTCTCATGGAACCACACATCGTAGTCGATGCGGTACTTGCCCAGATCGCGCTTGAGGGCAGCAATGTTCTTGGGCAGAGCGTAGGCCACCAGTGCGTCCTTCAGGGCGGCAAAAGCCTCGCTCTCGAACAGAGTCTCCTCGTCCATTCCCTTGCAAGCGGCAACGTACTTGTCGCCGTTCAGCTCGGCAAACTCACCGGCCAGCACCTTGATGTCCCCGCCCTGATAGCACTCGGCGGGCAGCGGATAGGCTTCCTCGCCGCAGTACTTCTGCAGGTAGCGCACGGCAAGGCTCTTGCCGAACTTCTGGATCTGGTTGCCGGCATCGTTGATATAGAACTCACGGGTCA
>USCW01000193.1 GCA_900553315.1 uncultured Eubacteriales bacterium | reverse complement strand
GAGCGCGAGGGAGGGGGCTTTTCTACAGAAAAGCCCCCTCCCTCGCATTACTCCCTTACGCCAACTCTTCTCTAAATTTAGCAAGATATTCGGTGATGGGGAGGTGCTGGGGACAGGCTTTTTCGCACTTGCGGCAATGGACGCAGTGCTCCGCACCGCCACCCTCGGCCACAAGCTTCGCATAGCCTTCCTTGAAGGTCGCACCGTCCTGAAGCGCGGCACGGTCTATACCTTGGAAAATGCGCGGAATCAGTACCCCCTTGGGGCAGGGCTGGCAGTACGCACAGCCCGTGCAGCGTGTCCGCAGACAGCTGTCATAGGCCGCCTTGACCTCCGCATAAAGCGACTGCTCGGCTTCCGTCAGCGGCTCCTCCGCCGCATCGGAGAAGATACGCAGATTGTCGTCTATCTGCGCCATCGTGCTCATGCCGCTCAGAATCGTAATGACCTGCGGCATCGTGTATAGATACCGGAACGCCCAGCTTACCGGCGAACGGTGTACCGGATACGCATCGTATACCTTGCGCACCGCCTCCGGGGGCTGCGCCAGCAAACCGCCGCGCAGGGGCTCCATGATGACCACACCCACATTGCGCTTGCCGGCTTCTTCAATGCCCTTCAGCGTCGCCTGATTCTCGCCGTCCAGAATGTTCATCTGTACCTGACACATGGCCCATGGATAATCGCAGAGAATGTCCATGAACGTGTCGTAATCATCATGGAAGGAGAAGGAGGGGAAGCGAATCTTGCCCTGCGCAACCGCTTCCGCAAGGAAGGACTTGTAGTCCAGCTCCCGCATCTTCTTGATGTGATCCTTGTTCAGCCCGTGCAGCAGATAGAAATCCACATGATCCACTTGCAGCTTCGCCAACTGCTCGTCCAGCAGCGCCATCATGTCCTCGTGCTTTTCAACCTTCCATAGGGGCAGCTTAGTCGCCAGCAGAACCTTCTCCCGATAGCCATCCTTCAGCGCCTTGCCCACGAGGAGCTCGCTGACTCCGCCGTGATAGGGATACGCCGTGTCAATGTACTTCACGCCGCTGTCAATGGCGTGACGAATCATGGCAATGGCCTCTTTTTCATCAATGGCCGTCGTGTCGTCGGGATTGGTCAGCGGCAGACGCATACAGCCAAAGCCCAGCGCGGAGGATTCCACACCCGAGACGGGGAAATGCTTGTTCAACATAAAAATATACACCTCGACTTTTTATAGATAGGGAATCATATCGCTCAGACGTCCAAACACCGCCGTGGGGCGAATGTCCGAGGCTGCAAGCATCGCTTCGGTGGTCTCGCCGGACATCACCAGAATGCTGGTCATGCCGAAGTTTACGCCCGTTGCCACGTCCGTGTACAGCCGGTCGCCCACCATGGCCAGATCGGACTTTTGCAGACCTGTTACATTCAGTGCTTCTTCCACAATGCCTTTGTAGGGCTTACCGAGGATCAGATCGGGTCGCCGTCCCGCGCTGGTCTCAATAAAGGCCATAATCGCGCCAATGTCCGGGGCAAAGCCTGTCTCGGTGGGGCAGTTGAAGTCCGGATGCGTGGCAATATAGGGAAGCCCCGCCCGCACTAGATCGCATACCTTCGTCATTTTGGCGTAGTCCAGCGTGGTGTCGTAGGCGATCAGCACGTAGTCCGGGTTGTCCTCGGAAATGCGCAGCCCCATGGTCGTCAGTTCTTCTTTGAGCATGTCGTTGCCCAGCACCCATGCGGACTTGCCGGGGAAGGCCTTGAGACAGTAGTGCGCCGCCGCGTGCCCGGAGGTAATGACGTCCCGGTATTCCTCGGGGACGTTCATGCGGGTCAGCTTGTCCCGATAGACCTTAGCGGACTTGGAGGAATTGTTGGTCAGGAATCGAGCGGTGCGTCCCGTCCGGTGCAGCGCGTCCAGAAAATCGAGGGAGCCGGGCAGTAGCCGGTCGCCCAGATAAAAGGTGCCGTCCATGTCCAGCAGAAAGCACTTGACGGGCGCGAGCAGCGCCCGTTTCTGTTCGTTGGTAAGCTCCATTCGGGCAAGCCTCCTTGGTTGAAAGTACCTACATTTTACCAGAAACAACAGTCATTGTAAATAGTGCGTACAAACATGGGGCAGGACAATGAATTTGGGATTTTCTTGCTTTTCTGACAGCCGTCTGTTATACTAAATAAAAAGATGCGAAGGGGGAACCCTGTAGTGGCTGAGTCGGGCGTGACGAAAAAGGTGCTGGCTTATGCCTTGAAGAACCTCATGGAGACCCGGCCGCTGAACAAGATCACGGTGGGGGACATCTGCGAAGCCTGTGATATGAATCGCAAGAGCTTCTATTATCATTTTCAGGATAAATATGATCTGGTCAACTGGATTTTTTATACGGAATTCTTTGATGAGTTTCAAGTGGAGCGCACCAGCAGCGCCGACGCGCTGGTGCGACTGTGCGAGTTCTTTGAGAAGAATCGGGAGTTCTATCGCAACGCGCTGAAGCAGCAAGGGCAAAATTCTTTTTATGAATATCTGGGCGAGGTCATTACGCCGGTGATTTCCAGCCGCTTGTCGCCATTTTTTTCGCGGGATCCCTATCGGGAGTTTTATACGGATCTGCTGATGCACACCTATCGGGACGCGATCGTTCGCTGGGTGATGGAGGGCTGCAAGATCCCGCCAAAGACCTTTGTGCGGTTGCTATATAACGCGGCCAACGTGATGAGCAAGCTGAAGCCGTCCAATGAGTGAGCGAGGGGGCAACATCAACCGCGCTGGAAGCATTTCCCGGTGCGGTTTTTGATTCGTAAAAGAGCGGCGTAAATTTCTTTTTGAGGGTAGATTTTCTGGGGATGGAAACCATTCTCAGCGGCGTTGCATAGATACAGAGGAGAAGAGAATCCTCGGGTAAAGGAGAGATGTTCGATGTTCCGTTCCGCGTGTCGCAGGCGCTGGGCAGCGCTGATGCTGGTGCTGCTGACGCTTTTGCCGGGGTTCCCGGCAAGGGCGGCGGTATACGGCTTTGGGGTGGTGTCGAACGACAAATATATCAACCTGCGCAGTCAGCCCACGCAGAACAGCACGAAGCTGGGCTCCTACAACAAGGGCGTATGGATCGAGATCGTTGGGGAGAGCGGCAACTGGTATGCGGTGAACTGCCCGGACGGCAAAAGCGGCTGGATGAGCAAGAATTTCCTTGACATGGGTTCGGATGTATCGCGCACGGTGGGCATTGTGACGAACCCGCGGGAGCGGGGGTATCTGAATTTGCGTGAGAGTGCCAGCTATAATGCGCGGGTAATTGATTATTACTACAATGGTGTGCCCTGCACGCTGCTGGGGCTGTACAACGGCTGGTATCTGGTGCGGGTAGACGGCGTAGTCGGATATTTCCGACAGGAGTACATTCGTCAGATGACGCGGGTGGCCAGCGATGAGGTAGCGACGGTGCAGACCCCGAACAATACGGGGCTGAATCTCCGTGCGGGTCCCGGCACGCAGTACACATCCATCAGGCAGTTCAAGGGTGGCACGTATGTGATGGTGCTGCAAAAGGGCAACGGCTGGTGGAAGGTTTCCGTGGATGGTTATGTAGGGTACATGAACACGTCGTTTCTGAAGGAAGGTATTGTAAAGCCGAACTTTTCCTCGGGGGGAAGTAAAGACGGTATTGGAACGGCGCTGGTGAACAATCCGCGTGCGAATCAGGTATTGAACCTGCGGGAAAGCGCGTCCGTGACCAGCCGTGTTATCTCGCAGCACGGCAACGGCACGCGGGTGACGGTGCTGGCGCAGGGTATGGAGTGGTGCAAGGTGCGGATCAATGCAACGGGTGATGAGGGCTACATGATGACGGACTATCTGTCGCTGCAAAATATGCCCACGATTCCCACGATGGTGGTGAGCCATCCGAAGAAGTCCTACGTCAATCTGCGCAGCACGCCGAGTCTATCCGGCAACCAAATTCTGGCTCGCATGCCCCATGGCGCGACGGTCACGGTTCTCATACCCGGCGACGTCTGGGTCAAGGTTCGCTACAACGGTCAAACCGGTTACGCAGCAAAGTACTTCTTGAATTGAGATACGCGAGGAGGGAGACTCTGGGGAGGAGGCGGCTTCTCTGAGAGAAGCCCCTCCTCCCCAGACCCCTTC
>USCW01000192.1 GCA_900553315.1 uncultured Eubacteriales bacterium | reverse complement strand
GGGAGCGCGAGGGAGGGGCTTCTCTCAGAGAAGCCGCCTCCCTCGCATACACTATAAATTCTGCGAGGTGCTTATGAGTTATACGGAATGGACGCATCGGGGGCTGGAGCGGGTGGACAGCTCTGACCCGAAAATGCTGGCTTGGCTGATACGGAGACACGGACTGGAAATGACGCATATCAGCCGCGGAAGCCATATCGGATCGGTGTTTTCGCTGGCGGAGATCATGGCCACATTGTATGCACGCGTGCTGAATGTTCGCCCGGAGGAACCGAATTGGCCGGAGCGCGACCGGCTCATCCTCAGTAAAGGCCACGCGGGCGCGGCGGTGTACGCCGCTTTGGCCGAACGCGGCTTCTTTGACGTGGAGGAGCTCAAAACCCACTACGCCAACGGCTCCCGCTTGTCCGGCCACGTCAGCCATAAGGGCATCCCCGGCGTGGAGTTCTCCACCGGCAGCCTCGGTCATGGCCTTGCCGTCGCCTCCGGCATGGCGCTGGCCGCAAAAATGGATGGGAAACAGCACCGCGTGTACTGCATCCTCGGCGACGGCGAGTGCGACGAGGGCGAAGTATGGGAGGCCGCACTGATCGCCCACCAGTTCAAGCTGGATCACCTTGTCGCCGTGATCGACCATAATAAAATGCAAAGCCTCGATTTCTGCGAGCATACCATCGCCCTCGCACCCTTCGGGGATAAGTGGCGTGCCTTCGGCTGGAACGTCATCGAAACGGACGGCAATGATACCGACGCGCTGGAAACCGCCTTCGCACAGGCTAAGACCAATGCGGGCTCCGAGAAGCCCACCGTTATCATTGCCAACACCATTAAGGGCAAGGGCGTTTCCTTTATGGAAAATAATATTCTGTGGCACTACCGCACGCCGCAGGGCGAGGAATATGAAGCGGCACTAAAGGAATTGGAGGCGCAGCGGCCATGAGAGACGCATTCACCCGCGCATTGCAGCGCCTGGCGGCGGAGGATAAAAACCTGCTGCTGGTCACGGGCGATCTTGGCTTCGGCGTGCTGAAGCCCTTCTGGGAGACCTATCCCGATCAGTTTATCAACGCGGGCATCGCCGAACAGGCCATGACCAGCCTTGCCGCTGGTCTGGCTCGGGAGGGTAAAACCGTACTCACGTATTCCATCGGCAATTTTCCCACCCTGCGCTGTCTGGAACAAATTCGCAACGACTGCGCTTATCATGACGCGAATGTTAAGATCGTCTGCGTGGGCGGCGGCTTCGTGTACGGCTCCCTCGGCATGAGCCACCACGCCACGGAGGATATGGCCATCCTCCGCGCCTTGCCGCAGGTTACGGTGTTCACCCCCGGCGATCCCGCCGAGGTGGAGGCCGTGGTGCCCGTGATGGTGCATACCCCCGGCACCTGCTACCTGCGTCTCGGACGCGGCGGCGAGCCTACGCTGCATACGGCGCCTATCGAAAATTATCGGCTGGGACAGGGACTTACCCTGCGCACGGGCACGGATATTGCGCTGCTTTCTGCGGGCGGCATCCTGACCCAAACGGTCAGCGCTGCCGAAAAGCTGGCGGAACGCGGTATTTCGGCGGAGGTTGTGTCCTTCCCGACCCTCAAGCCCATTGACCGGGAGCTGATCCTGTCCCTCGGACAGCGCTTCAAGCACCTGATTACCGTGGAGGAGCATACGATCATCGGCGGCCTCGGCGGCGCGGTATGTGAAACGCTGGCGGAGGAGGGCTGCCCCTGCCGGGTGCATCGCATGGGAATGCCGGATGTGTATTCCTGCATCGTGGGTACGCAGCAGTATCTGCGCCAGCGCTACGGCATGGATGACGAGGCCATTGCCGCGAAGGCGGAGGAGATTTTGAAGGAGGAACGCGCATGAGCGAGGTGCATAACCCCATTGATGTGATCCATGAGGAACTGCTGGGACAGCTGCGGGATATTGTGCGCGTCTGCAACGCTCATGATATTCCCTATAACCTGATGTGCGGCACGCTGCTGGGCGCGGTGCGACACAAGGGCTTTATTCCGTGGGATGACGACGTAGACCTGCTGATGACGCGGGAGGCCTTCGCCCGGTTCGAAAAGGTCTATCCCAAGGAGTGCGCCCCGCAGTACCTGCTGACATATCTGAACACATGGACGCCCCGCGTTATGAACCGCAACCCGAAGGTAGCGGACGCATTCACAGATTTCTTTATTCTGGACTATCTGCCCCCGGCGGGGCTGAAGCGCAAGCTGCGTATTCTGCATCTGCGCTTGCTGCAGGGGATGCTGAAGGAGAACGTGGATTACTCCCGCTTCAATCTGAAAAACAAGCTGCTGATCGCCGCGACCCATGTGATGGGTCTGCCCTTCACGCGGCAATGGAAGGTTAACCGCTATTTCAAGGTGTCCTCCGCGACGAAGACCGGGACGGATATGCACATGAGCAACGGCGCTTTCGGACTGCTGACGCAGGTCTGGCGGGCGGATCAGTTTGAGCCGAAGATCGCGGTTCCCTTTGAGGATTTGACCTGCCTCATTCCGCAGAAGTATGACGAAGTGCTCACGATTCTCTTCGGGCCGGACTACATGACGCCGCCGCCCGAGGCCGAGCGCGTCGCCAAGCATTTGGATATTTGAGCAAGCGCAGCCCTGCCGAGAAACATCTTTTATTCTTGCTTCTTGGTGGGGCGTGTGCTATGATTAACCACAAGGATTATACGCGCAAAATGCGCTTGAGGAGCGAGAAAGTATATGGAAGCGATTAGCACACGGGAGCTGAAGGAGCGCTTGGAGGAATTGACCGGACAGGAGGTTCTGCTGCGGGGATGGATTCGGAATCACCGCAAGCAGAAGAACATGGGCTTCATCGACTTCTTTGACGGTACCTGCTTTAAGAATCCGCAGGTGGTTTATGACAGCACGCTGGCAGACTATGCCGCGGTGCAGGCCTACCATGTCGGCTCCGCCATTGAGGTGCGCGGCAAGGTGGTTCCGGCCTACAAGGATCCCACTACGCCCGAGGTACAGGCCATTAGCGTTACGCTGTTGGGGGACTGCCCGGAGGATTATCCTCTTCAGCCCAAGCGTCACAGCGTGGAATATCTGCGGGAGATTGCCTATCTGCGTCCCCGTACTCGACTGTTCCAGGCGGTGTTCCGCGTGCGTTCGGTGGCTTCCATGGCCATTCACACCTATTTTCAGGATCGGGGCTATGTGTATGTACACACGCCTCTGATTACCGCCAACGATGCGGAGGGTGCGGGCAACACCTTCACCGTGACCACGCTGCCCCCTGAGGAGCAGAAGGATCCCAGCAAGGATTTCTTTGGCAGGGCGACCTCGCTGGCTGTGACAGGTCAGCTTGAGGCAGAGACGTTCGCCATGGCGTTCTCGAAGGTGTACACCTTTGGCCCGACCTTCCGCGCGGAGAATTCCAACACGAAGACCCACGCGGCGGAGTTCTGGATGATCGAGCCGGAGATCGCCTTCTGCGACATTCATCAGCTGATGGATATTGAAGAGGATTTCCTGAAGTATTTGGTCAACACGGTGTTGGACAAGTGCGCGGACGAGCTGGAGCATTTGGACAAGTTTACAGGCGGCGGTTTGCTGGACAAGCTGCGCGGCTTGGCGACCTCCGGTGCGGCACGTGTGACGCACGAGGAAGCGATCACGATTCTGCGTGCGGCGAAGGATCGTTTCCAGTTCGAGCCGAAGTATGGCGAGGACTTGGCCAAGGAGCACGAGAAGTATCTGACGGAGGAATATTTCAAGAGCCCCGTTTTTGTCTATGACTGGCCGAAGGACATCAAGGCGTTCTATATGTATCAGAACGATGATGGCAAGACGGTCGCGGCGGTTGATTTGCTGGTGCCCGGTGCTGGCGAATTGATGGGTGGTTCTCAGCGTGAGACGCGCTATGATCTGCTGTGCCAGCGGATGGACGAGCTGCACATTTCGAAGGAGCAGATGTACTGGTATGTGAATCTGCGTCGCTTTGGCGGCTGCACGCACTCCGGCTTCGGCATGGGCTTTGAGCGTCTCCTGATCTACCTCACCGGTGTAGACAACATCCGCGACGTGATCCCCTACGCCCGCACGCCCATGAACTGCGAATTTTAAGAAATATATAGGTTTTGCGAGGGAGGGGGCTTCTCT
>USCW01000191.1 GCA_900553315.1 uncultured Eubacteriales bacterium | reverse complement strand
CGGGGGAGGGGCTTCTCTTCAGAGAAGCCGCCTCCCCCGGAGTTCTTCCTCTGTATTTCTTTGTACTTCTCTTGGTTTTTGCTTGACGGGATGGAGGGGACGTGGTATGATGCAAAGCAATTTCACAGGAGAGATGAAAGTCCTCCGCGAAAGGCCATGAAGAGCAGCAGTAGCCGGGGAGCGTCCCTTGCAGAGAGCCGCGAGAAGGTGCAAGTGCGGCAGGGAGAGCCGGTGAAGGAACAGCTCGGAGCCTCCGCCCGAAAGGCACAAGCCAAGTAGGCACGGACGGGTGAAGCCCGTAACAGCTTCAGGCAATCAGCGACCTTGCTCGTTGCCGGTAAGTGGGCGCACAGCGCCCGAATGTGGGTGGTACCGCGTAAGACACGACCGTCTTTCGTCCCAGCGATGGGAGAAAGGCGGTCTTTTTCTATGGCGGCGAACCCGGTGAAAGGAGTTATGATCATGCACAGAACGCATTACTGCGGTGAACTTCGCAAGGAACATATGGGACAGGCGGCGACCTGCTGCGGCTGGGTGCAGACCCGGCGCGACATGGGCGGCGTGATCTTCCTCGACCTGAAGGATCGGGAGGGTGTGCTGCAGGTGGTCTGCGACAGCCAATACCTGTCTCCGGAGGACTTTCACAAGGCCGAGACGGTGCATATGCAGTCCGTCATCGAGGTCAGCGGCATCATCCGCCACCGGGATGAGGAAACCTATAACCCCCGTCTGGCTACCGGCGAGGTAGAGCTGAAGGCCGAAAAGCTCACCGTGCTGTCCGAGGCCAAGCCTCTGCCCTTCTCGCTGGACGAGGACGCGCACGTCCGCGAGGAGCTTCGGCTCAAGTACCGCTATCTGGACATCCGCCGCCCCGCCATGCAGAAGGCGCTCAAGTTCCGCCATCAGGTGCAGCAGGCCGCAGAGCATTATCTCGACAAGGCCGGGTTCTATCAGGTGGAGACCCCCATGCTGTGCAAGTCCACCCCCGAGGGCGCACGGGACTACCTCGTGCCCAGCCGCGTACATCCGGGCACCTTCTATGCCCTGCCCCAAAGCCCGCAAATTTTCAAGCAGCTGCTGATGGTAGGCGGCATTGACAAGTATTATCAGGTGGCTCGCTGCTTCCGGGATGAAGACCTGCGCGCCGACCGCCAGCCGGAATTCACGCAGGTGGATATGGAAATGTCCTTTGTGGAGCAGGAGGACATTTTGCGGCATCTTGAGCGGCTCTTCAAATCCATGTTCAGGGAGGTTATGGGCCGGGAGATCGACGATACCTTTCCCCGCCTGACGTGGAAGGAGAGCATGGACAAGTACGGCTGCGACAAGCCCGATCTGCGCTTCGGCCTCACCATCCGCGACGTGACGGACATTGCCGCCTCGTGCAGCTTCTCCGTGTTCCGCAAGGTGGCGGATCAGGGCGGCGTGGTGCGTGCCATCAACTGCAAGGGCTGTGCCGAAAAGTTCACCCGCTCCACCGTGGAGACCCTCACCGATCATGCCCTCGGCTACGGCGCGAAGGGCATGGCGTGGATCCTCATCCATGAGGACGGCGAGGTCAACTCTATTTTGCAGAAGTATTTCACCAAGGAGCAATGGAAAGCCCTGCTGACCGCGCTGGATGCGGAGAACGGCGACTTTATCCTCTTCTGTGCCGACAAATTCGCCACCGTCTGCCGCACGCTGTGCGGTCTGCGGCTGGAGGTGGGCGATATGCTGGGTCTGCGGCGCAAGGATGACTTCCGCTTCTGCTTCGTGACGGACTTTCCCCAGTTCGAGTGGTCGGAGGAGGAGGGTCGCTATCTGGCCATGCACCACCCCTTCACCATGCCCTACGAAGAGGATTTGCAGTATCTGCTGACCGATCCCGGCCGGGTGCGCTCCCAGAGCTATGACACCGTGCTGAACGGCGTGGAATTGGGCAGCGGCTCCATCCGTATCCATCGCAGCGACGTACAGGCGTTGATGTTCAAGGCCTTGGGCTTCTCCGAGGAGGAGGCGCAGGAGCGCTTCGGCTTCCTGATCGGCGCGTTCCAGTACGGCACGCCCCCACACGGCGGCTTTGCCTTCGGCCTTGACCGGCTGGTCATGCTGCTGCTGGGTGCGGACTCCCTGCGGGACGTGATCGCCTTCCCCAAGGTCAAGGATGCCTCCTGCCTGATGACCGGCGCACCGGATTTTGTAGACCCGGCGCAGCTGGAGGTGCTGAAGCTGGGCGTGGCCGCGGGCACCGAAGAAAAGAAGCAAGAGAAAAAGCGCCGCCCCACCATGGCCGTGCGTCAGGTGGCGGAGCTGGCCAAGCTATCCCTCTCCCCCGAGGAGGAGGAACGCATGGGCGGCGAGCTGAACGCGGTGCTGTCCTTTGCCGAGGCGCTAAGCCAGCTGGACACCACGGACGTGCCCATGACAGCCCATGTGATCCCTGTGGAAAACGTGTTCCGCGAGGACGTGCCCGTGCAGTCGCTGGATCGTGAAGCGCTGCTTTCCTGCGCACCCACCCGCACGGAGGAATACGTCACCGTGCCCAAGACCTTTGAGTAAGGAGGAGCAAGCCATGAAAGGTTTGACGGAAATGACCCTGTCCCAAATGCGAGAAGCTATGGTCTGCGGCGACGTCTCCTCCCGGGAGCTGACGGAAAGCTGGCTTCAGGCCCTTGAGGCCAAGGAGAAGGACATCGGCGCGTTTATTACCCTGTGCCCGGAGCGTGCCCTGCGGGAGGCAGACGCCATCGACGTGGCTCGCGCCCGGGGCGAAGAGCTGTCCCCGCTGGCAGGCATCCCTATGGCGGTGAAGGACAACATCTGCGTGAAGGGACTGCCCACCACCTGCGCCTCTAAAATGCTGGAAAATTTCGTGCCGCCGTACAACGCGACGGCCTATGAAAAGCTGCATCAATGCCCCCTGCTGGGCAAGACGAACATGGACGAGTTCGCCATGGGTTCTTCTACCGAGACTTCTTATTTCCACACTACGCACAATCCGCATAACCTGGACTGTGTTCCCGGCGGTTCTTCCGGCGGCAGCGCAGCAGCTGTTGCAGCAGGTGAGGCGATTCTCACCCTGGGTTCCGATACCGGCGGATCTATCCGTCAGCCGGCATCTCTGTGCGGCGTAGTTGGTCTGAAACCCACATACGGCAGCGTATCCCGTTACGGTCTGGTCGCATTTGCATCCTCTCTGGATCAAATCGGTCCGTTCGGTAAGTCTGTCAAGGATGTGGCACTGCTCCAGAGCCTGATCCAGGGACACGACAACATGGATGCCACTTCCGCTTACCGGAATTATGCCAACCTGTATGAGAATCTGAACGGCAGTGTCCAGGGTCTGCGCATCGGTGTCCCGAAGGAATACTTCGGCGAGGGCATTGACGCAGAAGTCAAGGATGCGGTATTTGCTGCCATCAAGCTGCTGGAACAGAACGGCGCATTCGCACTCATCGACGCAGGCGAGCGGGAAGCGGCGGACGGGCTGGTGGCGTACTTGCAGGCCGCAGGCGTTGCAAAGCTGGACCTGCTGGTGATGACGCATCCCCATGCGGACCATATAGGCGGCATGCAGGCCGTGCTGGATGCGTTCCCTGTGGACAGGGCCGTGCTGCCGGATTTTGCAAAAGCGCCGATGCCCACTACATCCACCTTCCTGAATCTGCTGGACGCCATCCGGGAAAAGCAGATCCCCACTGTGACGGCCCGCGCGGGAGATGTGTTCCCGCTGGGAGAAGGGACGCTCACGGTGCTGGGCGACGGTGTGGCCGCGGAAAATCTCAACGATATCTCTCTGGTGACGCTGTTTGAGGCGCCGGGCCTGCGCTGCCTGTCCAGCGGCGACGGCGAAAAGGCCGTGGAGGACGCGGTGCTGGCAAGCGGCGCGGATGTACATGCGGATGTTTTCAAAGCGGCGCATCACGGCTCGTCCACGTCCAATACCCAGGCATTTCTGGATGCGGTGCGCCCGCAGGCCGTTGTGGTCTCCTGCGGAGCGGGCAATTCCTACGGACATCCCCACAGCGAGGCGCTGGCCGCGTTTGCAAATGTGGGGGCGCAGGTCTACCGTACCGATACGGAGGGTACAATCATTGCGTATGTAGACAAGGCGGGGGTCTTGCAGATGGCCGTAAGCAGACAGGAGGCGGCGTGATGAATTATTC
>USCW01000190.1 GCA_900553315.1 uncultured Eubacteriales bacterium | reverse complement strand
GCCCGGCGCTGCTGCGCGCCACCGCCGAGGGCATTTCACGGGCGGGTGCGTCTGTGCTGGATTTCGGCATGTGTACCACCCCGGCCATGTATATGAGCATTTTGACCCCTGGTTTCCAGCCTGACGCGGCGATTATGCTGACGGCGAGTCATCATCCCTATGATAAGAACGGCTTGAAGTTCTTCATGCCTAAGGGTGGCTTGGAGGGGAGTGAGGTCACGGAGCTGCTGAAGATGGCGTCGGAGCTTCAGCCGGAGGAAATGCCCTTTGCGGGTTCCATCACGGAGAAGGCTTTCTTGCCGACCTATCAGGAGCAGCTCAAGGCACGTATTCGTAAGGGACTGGGCACGGATATGGCAAAGCCTTTGCTGGGGCTGCATGTGGTGGTGGATGCGGGCAACGGCGCGGGCGGCTTCTATGCGGATATGCTGGAGGAGCTGGGCGCGTGGATCGAGGGCAGTCAATTTTTGGAGCCTGACGGTCATTTTCCAAACCACATTCCAAACCCAGAGAACGCCGTGGCCATGGCCTCCGTGCGGGACGCGGTGCTGAAAGCGGACGCTGATATGGGCGTGATTTTCGATGCGGACTGCGACCGTGCGGCAATCGTGGACGCGGATGGCCGGGAGATCAACCGCAACCGGCTGATCGCGCTGATTTCCGCAATTCTGCTGGACGAAAAGCCCGGTCAGACCATCGTGACTGACTCAGTAACGTCCTCGGGCTTGAAGCGCTTTATCAATGATTGGGGTGGCGAGCATTACCGCTACAAGAGAGGCTATCGCAACGTGATTGATGAGGCGATCCGCCTGAACAAAGAGGGCATTGAGTGCCCGCTGGCGATTGAGACCAGCGGTCATGCGGCGCTGAAGGAGAACCATTTCCTTGATGATGGCATGTATCTGGTGACGGTGCTGATCGTGCAGGCCATGAAGCTCAAACAGCAGGGTAAGACGCTGGGAAGCCTGATTGCGGATCTGCAGGAGCCGGTGGAGAGTGTGGAGCTGCGCCTGAACATCAAGGATGAGGATTTCCGCGAGACGGGCAAACAGGTGATCCAGAAGGTGCTAGACTTCGCCAACGCGGCGGAGCATTGGCATATTGCCCCGGACAACCGGGAGGGCGTGCGCATTTCCTTCGATCTGGACGGCGGCATGGACAACGGCTGGTTTCTGCTGCGGCTGTCCGTGCATGACCCGGTGCTGCCGCTGAATGTGGAAAGCGATGCGCCGGGCGGCGTGAAGCAGATGCTGCAAAGTCTGTATCAAGTCATCAGCGGCTGTGCGGGGATCGATTTGAGCCCCATCGAGGAGCAACTGAACAAATAAAATACGTTTGAGCTTTGATCGGCGGAGGGCGCTGCGGCGTACCTCCGCCGATGCTTTTTGCGGCGAAGGGGATGAAAACTGGCTGATTTTGTGGAAAAGTCACAAAATATTTCCAATTCCGGCGGGAATCTCTCTTTTCAGACCTCATCGGCTGTGCTATAATAAAAAAGACGTGTTTGAAGTACGGAAGGAGTGTTTCCTTTGGTAGATAAGCATCTGATGGATCAAATGGAGAGTATTTTGAGCCGCTTGAGCATCCCGGTGATGCTGGCTGACAAGGATCCCGAGGCGCAGATGACGGGAAACGAGCTGCCGCTTGAGCAGATCACGGACGGATTGATTCAGCCCGTTCGAGGAATGCTGTATCTGGGCGTGAATCAGCCTGCGGTGGTGCTGTATTGCGAGGAAAATCTGCCGGGAGCGCGGGACGTGCTGACGCTGGCGGAGTCGCTGGTGACGACGCTGGCCAGCGGCAGCGGCCGGGAAGAGAATGCCTTTGACGTCTATCGCCGGGCACTGCGGGGCGAACTGGTCGGTGCGGAGCTGGAAGCGCTGGCTAATGAACATCAGCTGCCGCAGGAGCTGAAGCGGTGCGTGCTGGTGTTCCACATGGTGCAGACGGAGAACGAGAAAGCCTTCAACCTTTTGCGCGATCTGGTGCCCATGCAGGAGCGGGACGTGTTGATCGACATGGATCGGCACACGGTGGCGCTGGTGCGCGACATGACCGACGTGGAGGGCAGCGACGAGCTGGTGCAGTTCAGCGAGGCTCTTCAGGAAACGCTGATGAGCGAAACGGCCCATCAGATGACCGTGGGCATCGGCAGCTGCCGCGTTGCGCTGGAGGAGATTCGTGAGAGCTTCAGCGAAGCCCGCCGTGCCATTGAGGTGGGGCGCATTTTCCAGCCGGAAAGCAGCATTTATGTGTTTGATAAGCTGATCTTGGAGCGCTTTCTGATGGAACTGCCGCAGGAGAGCAGCGCCTATTATCACAGCCTGCTGTTCAACCGCAAGACCCAGCGGCTCTTTAATGAGGAAATGCTTTACACCATCGAGATGTTCTTCAAGAAGGATTTGAACCTCTCGGATACCGCACGGCAACTGTACATTCACCGCAACACGCTGGTGTATCGGCTGGATAAGGTGCAGCGGCAGACCGGCCTTGATCTGCGAAAGTTCGACGACGCGGTGACGTTCAAAATTCTGATGGAACTGAAGAAGTGCGGCGGCGATAAGCCTCCGCGGAAGTAAGCAACGCTCAGGGAGGGGTGCGGGATCATGAAGAAGACGTGGAAATTGCTGCTGGCGCTGGCGCTTGTGGTAAGTCTTTGCGGCGGCTGCGCCTATCTGCCCCTGCTGGGACTGGTCGGCGGCACGAGCGGTGCGGACTTGTCCAGTCAGGTGACGGAGTCCGAGGACGGAGACACGGTAACGATCTCCAAGGAGCTTTATGAGCAGTACAAGAAGTATGATACCTTGATTGAGCTGCAAAAACAGGTCGATCAGTATTACTATCAGGAGACGGACGAGCAGACCATGCTGGACGGCGCGGCGCAGGGTCTGCTGCTGAGCCTCGGCGATCCCTATACGTTCTACTACACCCCGGAGGAATACGCTAAGCTGTGGGAGGACGACGAGGGCAGCTATGCGGGCGTGGGTATGCAGATTTCCGGCTCCTACGCGACGGGCGTCTGCACCATCAGCCGCGTGTTTGACGGCAGTCCCGCACAGGCGGCGGGCGTGCATCGCGGCGACATTCTGCGCAAGGTGGAAGACCTTGATGTGAATGTCAACACGCTCAACGATGCGGTGGACATCATGCGCGGCACGCCCGGCACGAAGGTGACAGTGGTCATGGAGCGCAACGGCGAGGAAATTACCTTTGAAATGGAACGTCAAACCGTGACGGTCAACTGGGTGGAAAGCTGTATGCTTTCCGACGAAGTGGGCTATGTCCACCTGTATCAGTTCGCGGGCGATTGCGCCACGCAGTTTGAGTCGGCACTGAAGAGCATGGTGGAGCAGGGCGCGAAGGGTCTTGTGCTTGACCTGCGCGATAACCCTGGCGGCTGGGTGAACGATGCGGTGTCTATCGCCGATCACTTCCTTGATAAAGGCATCGTGTGCTACATGGAGTATAAGGACGGCACCCGGGAATACGAGTATTCCAAGGACGGCAAGGAAAACCTTGCTCTGGTGGTGCTGGTGAATGAGTTCTCCGCCAGCTCTTCGGAGATTCTCTCCGGCGCGTTGCAGGATCGCGCGGACGCGACCGTCGTGGGCGTGCAGTCCTACGGCAAGGGCATCGTGCAGTATGTGCTGCCCGTGGGCACGGATGGCGCGGGAATGCAGCTGACCGTGGCGCAGTACTATACGCCCAACGGAAACGCCGTGCATAAGATCGGCATCACCCCGGACGTGGAGATCGCGCTGCCCGAGGGTGATAACGGCATGTATGAGCTGGGCGATCTGGCTGACCCGCAGCTGAATAAGGCCTTTGAGGTCATGCAGGAAAAGCTGGAAAAGAAAAATAGCGACGCGGAAGCGGCGTAAGAAAGAAATATGAAAACGAGGGTGCGAACGCCGAAGGGAAACGGCGGCTGCACCCTCGTTTTGCGTGAGGGAATATCCTCCACCATCCGCGTTGCGGAAGGAGGCGAGGAAGGGATAAACGCAACTGGTATAAAGTCTGATTTGAGGGGCTTATCCTCAGTCAGCCTTCGGCTGACAGTTCCCTCTGCGAAGGGAGCCTTTTGGAGGGAACCCGTGCAAAGCCTCCCCTGAAAGGGGAGGTGCCCGCAGCATGCGGGCGGAGGGGTTTGTCC
>USCW01000189.1 GCA_900553315.1 uncultured Eubacteriales bacterium | reverse complement strand
CCGCGTCCGTGCAGGGACAGGGGACAGCGCAGCGCCGCGCAGGGATGCACCGGCGCACCGAAGAAGCCGCGCTTCGGCGGCTGGCGCAGGGCAAGAGGCCGCCACGGGGAACCGTTGCGTCCCAGAAAGGCGCAGCGGTCCGTCTCCGGAAAGACAGTCAGTCCGGCGGGCTGGGTCAGCGCGTGGCACAGCCAGATAGAACGATCCTCCGGGGCACGGCGGCGGCGATGCGCCAGAATGCCCCGCTCGCCCAATGGCTGTGTTTCAATGAACAGATCGGAATAGGTGGGATGCGCCAGCTGCTCCATTTCGGGGGCGAGGGCCAGCTCGAAATAGTCAGCGATTTCCAGCGTGCGGTCATGGACGGAGAGGTTTTCCAGCTCGAACACATGACAGAGGTGCTGATCGACGGGATCCACGAAGCTGGTGAGCGTCATGCGCAGTTCGCGGTGCTCCCGCACGACGGTGACGCAGCCGTCCTCCGCACGAACCTCGCCGGGAAAGCGGGGATCGAAGGGCTGCCACATGCGGCCTTTTTCCAGTAGGTAAAACTGGATGCCCTCCCGGCGGGAGGCGTCGCGGGAAAAGCGGTTGATATACAGATCATCAAAGCCCATGATACCCAGTCCCGAGGCGCTTTGCAGCAGGAAGGCGTGTCCGCCGCTGACCAGCGCCGCCTCCACGGGCAGGGCCAGCGGCGCGAGAGACACGCTTGGATAGGCGGCACTTGCCACGGCATCCGGGCGGGGCTTGGGCAGGGTAAGCGCTTGCGGACGGCGCAGGTCGGCACGCTCCTTCAGCAGCAGGGTATAGGCCCGCACCATGGGCAGGCGGCAGAAGGCCCGCACCAGCGCACCGTCCGTCAAGGCGTTGACCAGCGCGCAGAAAAGCATTCCCTGATGGTGCGCCATGTGACTGCGGACAATGCGATAGGCCTCTTCGCCTGTGCGGGCCGGGTCGGTATCGACGCTTTCGTAAAAGCCATGCGGCGTCCACAGGCCCAGCGTGCGCATGTGCTCCAAGGCTTGCAGCGTCTTGTCCGGCGCATAGGGCAGGGCAAGCGCCGCAGCGTAGGGGGCGTATACGCCGCTTCTAGCATTGGGATCGGCGGCCATGGCGGGGAGGCCGAAGGCGAAATATTGGTAATTGAGCTGAGGGTCAAAGGCATAATAGCCGCTTTCGCTGACGCTCCACAGGGGTGAGACCGCGGCTCGCTGCTGACAGCGCACCGCCGCCATGGTGCTGTGATGCAGCAGCGTACCGGGATAGGTGGGGAGCAGCAGCGTAGGCAGCAGGTATTCGAAGAGGGTGCCGCTCCAGCTGAGCAGCAAATGCTCCCGGCCGCAGCGTACCTGCGTGCGGCTGAGGCGGCTGAAGTGTCGCAGGGGTACTTGCCGGGTGCAGACGGCGACGAAGGACAGCAGCCGCGTCTCGCTGGCAAGGAGGTCGTAATGATTGCCCTGAATGCCCTGCCTTGGGTCGCCGCCAATGAAGAACAGCTGTGCTTCACTGTCATAGACGGCGGCAAGCTCCACCTGTTGTGCCAGCGCGTCCAGCCGCGCGGGCAGGGAGCGCTGGGACGCGTCCAGCTCGCCCAAATGCTGGCGGAATAATTGAGCGGCTGCCATCAAGCAGGCCACATAGTTGCCGCTGTCCACCGCGGAAATGTAGTGCGGCTCCAGCGGCGCGAGGGTGGTCAGATCGTACCAGTTGTAGGGATGTCCGTGCCAAACGGGCAGGGCCTCCAGCGTGTCCAGCGTAGGCGCGAGACGCAGCGCTGCCTCGTCCGCGTCCAGCAGGGAGATTTCCACGGCGGCGGCGACAGTAAGCAGGTACAGGCCGATATTCGTGGGCGATGTGCGCAGGGCGGGGCCACGCCAAGGCTCGATCTGTACGTTGTCCGGGGGAAGAAAGTGCGTCTCAGCAGTGACGTTTTCTTCAAAGAAGCGCCATGTACCCTCCGCCATATGAAGCAGATGGTCGCGCTGCATATCGTCCAGCGGGGGCGCAATGCGCCGGGGAGCCTCCAACCGGGGCAGCAAGAGCGGAAAAGCCGCAAACAGCACTGCCAGCGGCAGGGAAAGCAGCTGCGTGGGGTGCGCCAGCAGCCCGGCGGCAGCTAATGCACCTGCCCCCAGCCATTGTGGCCACGGGCTGACGAACAGCGCTTCGGGCCGCGTCCATTCCGTTTGTGCGGAGGGCTGCCAGCTAAGACGCTTTTCATGGGAGATCATCATGCGCCATAGGGCACGAGCCAGCGCGTCTGCCTGTATGGTGACGAGACTGGGCAACGCGGCAAGCTGAGTCAGCAGCGTCCGCAGGGAAGCAAGGCTGGGAAAGCAAAGCCCTTCCACACAGGGAAGCAGCAGCGCCAGCACAAACAGACCCGGACGGGCCAGCAGCGCGGAAAGCAGCAGCATCCCTGCCTGACCGATAGGCAGCAGGGAGCGGCGCAGATTGTCCCAGAGCTTGTGACGGGAGAAAGCGGAAAGGGGATTGCGGCGCAGCCCCTCCGGGGTCTGCACCCAAGGCAGGAGCCAAGGAAGCAGCTGCCAGTCCCCGCGTGTCCAGCGGTGGAGCCGCTGAAGCCAGCCCGACCATGCGGCGGGAGCGCCGTCGTACAGGCAGAGGGTGCTGTCCGCGGCACAGCCGGCCAATTCGCCCTCCAGCAAATCGTGACTCAGTATTGTGTCCGGAAGAATCCAGCCCTGCGTGGCGGCTAACAGCCCCTCGGGGTCGTAAATGCCCTTGCCTTGATAACTGCCCCGACCGCAGAGCCGCTGATACAAGGGGCAGGCGGCGCTGTGATAGGGATCCGCACCGCCAGGGCCGCTCATCAACAGCTGGATGCCTGTGCGGACGGTTTCAGGGTCGGTGCCCATCAGCGGTTGAAGGATACTCACGCCCTGCCAGCCAGAGGCCGTTTGACGGCGGGCGGTCAGGGGATGGCTTAACGCGCCTACCATGCGGTGCGCCTCGCCGGGAGGAAGCTCCGTATCCTGATCCAGCGTAATGACGAAGGCATAGCGCCGGTGCAGCTCTGATGGAGCCATGCTGGCAAAGTCATACAGGTCGGCGCAGGAGCCCTCGACGATCAGCCGGTTTAGGCTTTCCAGATTGCCGCGTTTGCGTTCCCGGCCGATCCATGCGCGTTCGCCCCGGTCATAGGTGCGGCGGCGCTGAAAGTACAGATACGTATGCGCCGGGTCGCTCTCCTGAAGCGCGGCCAGCGCAGCGGAGGCGGCGCGAATGATGATGCCGTCGGAGGCTTGCTCGGTGGTGAGGCTGTCGCCGAAGTCCCCAAGGAGCATGTAATCCATAAAGGGATCGGGATTGCCGTGGCGCAGCTCGGACAGGCGGCTGATCATATGCAGCGCCTGTTCCGGGGTGGAAAGCAGCACGGGGAGTACGATCAGCGTGCGCTGGCGCTCCTCTAATTGCGGCAGATACAGCCGGGGAAGCTCACGTGCGGGGAACAGCCGGGAGAGCAGACGGCGCACCACGAATCGCCACGGTTCGGAGCAGACCAGCAGCCAGAAGGGAAGCGCAAGGCCGGGAAACCGCAGGGCTATCGCGGCGGCAAGGCTCACGGCAACGCCTACCCAAAGCAGAGTACGGTATAGGCCGCAGCCGTGGCGGCGGAAAAAGAGCAGTAATGTGAACGAATCGAACCGGCGCGTGCGCAGACTGGCAGCCAGCGTGCGCAGTCCGTCATCTTCCAATAAATACCAGCCGATATGATTGAGCACGCCGTCTTCCGGGGCCTCCTGCGCCAAATGAAGCGCGCACAGCGCTATGCGCTCCTGCGTGGTGTGCAGTCGCCGTGCCAAGTGCGCTATCCGCAGGACGTACATGCGGCGGCTCTCAAAATCCATGCGGGGATATACGCCCGCAGGGTCGTCGGAAAGACAGCGGTGCAGGGGATCACAGCGTTCCAAGAATTCCGGCCATGTCACCTGCGCTAGCTGACGCAGACTCCCGGACAGCGCGGCCGCCCAATGGCCGCGTTCCATTTCGCGTTCCCGGGCCTGTCGGGTGAGGGCCTCGGCTTCCAGTCCGGCCTGTTCCAAGCGCAAATCTAATTCATGGAGCAGAGATGCGTCGCCGTGGGCTTCCATGGCATGAACCAGACCGTCGAAGGCTTCCGGGGTAAGGTTGGATTGCTCCAAGGCTTGCGCCGGGTCGGCGGTGCGG
>USCW01000188.1 GCA_900553315.1 uncultured Eubacteriales bacterium | reverse complement strand
TGGAGGGGGCGATCGGAAAGCCCCCTCCCCGCGCCCGCAGGCGCGGAACTCCCTTGCCTCCTTCCGCAGAAGGAGAGGGATCATTCGCGGAGCGGATGGTGGAGGATATACTCCTTACAGCGGGCAATCCTCCCCAAGCTCCACATGCGTGAAGCGGTGGCTTCCGTCCTTCATCTCCGCCAGCGTATTGCCGTTGCCCAGCAGCTTATATTTATAAGTGGTAAGCCCTTCCAGCCCCATGGGTCCGCGGGCGTGCAGCTTGCCGGTGGCGATGCCCACCTCAGCGCCGAAGCCATATACAAACCCGTCCGCGAACCGCGTGGACGCGTTGCGGTACACGCCTGCGCTGTCCACCCGTTGCATGAATTCCGACGCGGCGACATCATCCGAGGTGACGATGCAGTCCGTGTGGTGGGAGCCATGGCGGTTGATATGCGTGATCGCGTCGGCGAGGCTGTCCACCACGCGGATGGACAGGATTAGGTCAAGATATTCTGTATCCCAATCGGCGGGGGCGGCGGGCTTGCAGGGGATGATTTTTTGTGTAGTCTCGTCGCCGCGAAGCTCCACGCCCTTGGCAGTCATGGCGGCGCACAGAGGCGGCAGGAAGGCTTCGGCAATATCCCGATGCACCAGCAAAGTCTCCATGGCGTTGCAGACGGAGACGTTCTGCGTTTTGCTGTCCACGGCGACCTTTACGGCCATGGAAATGTCTGCGTGCCGGTCTACGTACACATGGCAGATGCCGTCGGAATGCCCCAGCACGGGAATGCGGCTGTTATCCATGATCCAGCGGACGAAGGCGTTGCTGCCCCGGGGGATAATCAGGTCGATCAGCGTATCCTCCTTGAGCATAGCGCCCACGTCCTCGCGGGTTTCCAGCAGGATAAGGCTTCCGGCTGGCAGACCGACTGCTTCCAGCGCGTGGGAAAGGGCGGCATGGAGGGCACGATTGGTGCGGAGCGCCTCGCGCCCACCCTTCAATAAGGCGGCGTTGCCGCTCTTGAGGCAGAGGGAAGCGATCTGCACCAGCGCGTCGGGGCGGCTTTCGAAGATCACGCCCACCACGCCGATGGGACAGGTGACGCGGTACAGGTTCAGCCCGGGCGTCAGCTCGCGGCTGAGGGTGGTCTTGCCGATGGGATCGGGCAGGTCGGCCAGCGCATGGAGGCCGTCCAGCACGGCATGAAGCTTTTCCTCGCCGAAGCGGAGGCGCTTCACCAGCGGTGCGGCCAGACCATCGCTTTCAGCGGCGGCCAGGTCGATCTCATTGGCGGCGAAGATCGTCGCCTTCTCCGCTTCCAGCTCCCTTGCCATGGTGAGCAGGGCGGCGTTGCGCTTCTCAATGGGGCAGGCGGCCAGTTCCCACGTGGCAGCGCGGGCCTGACCGGCCAGAGCGTGCAGATCCTTCATCAGCATCCCCTCCAAAAGTACCGGAATTTGCCTCCTATTATACGAAAAAAAACAGGCGATTGCAATGCGGAAGGGGTTGTGCTATAATAAAAATCCGTTGAGCGGTCATCCTGTTTTGTGGAAGAAAAGGGAGGGGTTTCGGTGCCGCATCAAAAGGGCATCAAGCCCGTCGCGCAGAACCGCAAGGCATGGCATGATTATTTCGTGGAAGAGAAGTACGAGTGCGGCATTGAGCTGTACGGTACGGAAGTGAAGTCCATGCGTCAGGGTCGGGTGAACCTGAAGGAGAGTTGGGCCGTGGTGCGCAACGGCGAGGTTTGGGTGGATGGAATGCACATCAGCCCCTACGAGCAGGGCAACCAGTTCAACCGCGATCCCCTGCGTCCCAAGCGGCTGCTGCTCCACAAGAGCGAGATCCGCAAGCTGGACAGTCTGGTGCAGCGTCAGGGCTACACGCTGATCCCGCTTTCCGTTTACCTGAAGGAAGGCCGAATGAAGCTGGAGCTTGGTCTGTGCAAGGGCAAGCAGCTTCACGACAAGCGGGACGACATGGCGAAAAAGGACGCTCAACGGGAAATACAGCGTGCCTTCCGGGATGCGCAGAAGCGCTGACCTCGGCGCGCCTCAAATGAAAGCGAAGGCAGTCAGATTATTCTGGGGATGATCCGGTTTCGACGGGGGTCATCGGGGACAGGATAAGCGAGCCGTGGACCCTGAACCACGATAAAACGGGGAAAAATAAGAACTGACAATAGCGATTTCGCTTTCGCGGCTTAATGCCGCGACGCCAGCCCGGCCTGCCCGCGTGGCCGGTTCCTGACGTCATTTACGCGGGGAACGAGAACGCTTAAGCTTTGCCGCGTTTCCGTAATTATGAAGCTACTGAAGCCTTGAGCCTGTCTGTGGGCGCGGGGCGGAGGGAATGTTAAATCACAGACTGCGCTCGGAGAAAGTTCTGTAAACGAACCTTCGGACAGGAGTTCGACTCTCCTCATCTCCACGTCGTCTATGCCATGAAAGCGGATGCGATCGTCCGCGGGGCTGACATGGACACCCGTCAAAGCCGCCTGCAGCAAGGGTTTCACCTGCTCGGGCGGCTTTTGTTGTGCGAGTCGAACCTCGTTTATAACCCGCAGAAGCAGGGCGGCGTTGTAAACGATGGCGGGGCGCTGGGCCTTGGAAATACGGGCCTCAAGGGTGCGAACCGAACTCTCCAGCGATTGAAGCTCGGTCAGGAGGGTTTGCGGGGCTTGGGCGCCGGAGGCGGCGATGAAGTCGGTGATGGCGTGCTGGCGCTTGCGGGCTTCGATCAGCTGGGCTTCAAGGGCGCGGATTTCCTCACGGCGGTCGTCCGCTTCGCCCAAGGCGAACTGATTGGCCAGCTCGCAGGCTTGGGTCAGGGCCTGACTTTCGGTGGCGACTGCGTGCAGCATGGTGAAAACAGCGTTCTCGAGCTCCTCTTTGCGGGCGGCGGGGACGCATTTATTTTTGCAGACGTAATAGGGGAACCGCTATTTATTGGATAATGAAAAAAATAAGATTCAGCTGCACCGCCAAGTTCATAAGGGCGACCTTCTGACAAGCAAGAAAAAGCTGAAAGGAAGGAAACGCTTTATGAAAAAGAACGAACAATCCACCTTTACTGGGACACAGCCTTTGCAAATGTACGACCAACTGACGCTGGTGAGCAACGTGTACCTGCCGGTGGTGACGATGATGGTGGACGATATGGCGGATAAGTGTGGAGAACGGGATTTGGTGCCGTCCGGCGGCTTTCGGACGGAGGCGGACATGCGCTTTGAGGTCATGCGCGAATACATTGCGAAAAGCCGCGCGACGCTGACGGCGGTGTATACGCTGCTGGACAGCAAGATCGCGGAGAGCACGGACACGGCGGCCTCGTGACGCTGGCTTGACGGGCGGGCGTGCGCGGGGGTATCATACAGGCAGGAGGTGTGCGGGCATGGGGCTGTGGGTCGGGAAAAAATTCACCTTTCTGGGACTGGACTATTACTGGGGCACGCAGATTGGCGGGCAGAAGGGCAAGGGGCCGAAGATACCCAAGACGCCGGCGCAGGCGGTTGTATTGGTGATCGGGCTGCTGATCTCGGTGGCGCTGTCCTGCTGGCTGGTGGACGCGCTGTTCAATCCGGACAGCGGGCTCAATGAGGCGGAGCGGCTGGAAAAGGCGCTGCGGCAGGTAGATCGCCCGGCGGGGTACCGGCTGGACGCGCTGACGGTGCAGGAGGCGGAGGACGGCAAGTACGACGTGGAAATGACCTTCTACCACCGGCGGACGGGCAAGGGCGACCTGACGGACGACCGGGACTTGACGGCGGCGGTGAAGAGCCTGCGGGGCATGGACAGGGACGTGCGGGACAAGCTGGGGCGGGTGAAGCTGGCGCTTCGCTACGCCTACGCGGGGTATTACGTGGACGTGACGGAGCTGGACATGAATCCGTTTGACGGCAGTCTGCCAGAGGCGACGCGGTGGACGGAGCGGGAGGAAAACTGAGACGAGGGATGGGGAGCGCCGGGCGAAAGAGCCGGCGCTCTTTTTTGTGTGGCGGGGCGGAACCCCTCCGGCCCCTTCGGGGCCACCTCCCCTTTCAGGGGAGGCTTTGGGGGCGCGTGTGCGGCGCTTGGGAAGGCTCCCCTGAAAGGGGAGCTGTCGCCGATAGGCGACTGAGGGGTTATTCCCCGCCTCATCTCCACATCGTCTATATTGTCTATGCCATGAAAGCGGATGCGATCGTCCGCGGGGCTGACATGGACACCCGTC
>USCW01000187.1 GCA_900553315.1 uncultured Eubacteriales bacterium | reverse complement strand
AGGGGGCCCGGGGGAGGCGCTTCTCTTTAGAGAAGCGGCCTCCCCCGGAGCCTCCACGCTTTTCACTTTTCCGCTTTGTCGTAGGCTTGCTGGTAAAAGATTTCCTGCGCGTTGAGCTTTTCGGAGACGGGGACTAGGCGAGTGTAATGACCGGCGCTGTCCAACTCGCGGGCCTGACAGTTGTCGCGGAGCATCACATCAAACATGTCGTTCAGCTCGCGGCGCAGATCGAGGTCTACTACCGGCGCTCCTACCTCCACCCGGCGAAGCGTGTTCCGCGTCATCAAATCGGCAGAGGCAATGTACAGCTTCTGCCGCTCCCCCTTGCCAAACATGTAAATGCGGGAGTGCTCCAGAAAGCGCCCCACAATGCTGATAATGCGAATATTCTCCGTCATGCCGGGCACACCGGGCAGCAGACAGCATATGCCGCGCACCACCATGTCGATCTTCACACCCGCTTGTGACGCAGCGATCAACCGATCAATGATCCGCTTATCCGTCAGGGAGTTGATCTTGAAACCGATCCACGCATCCTCCCCGCGCTGCGCCCGCACGATCTCTCCGTCGATCATCTCCAGCACGCGGTTTTGCAGACAATGGGGCGCAACCAGCAGCTCGTGACTCTCCTGCACCGTCTCGCCCATGGCCAGCGCCTGGAAAATCGCCGCCGCTTCCAGCCCGACCTCCGTGCGGTGCGTCATCATGGACAGGTCGGTGTACAAACGCGCCGTCTTTTCATTGTAATTGCCCGTGCCGATCTGGGTGAAGTATTCCACCTGCTCCCCATCCTTGCGCGTGATGAGGCATAGCTTCGAGTGTACCTTAAAGCCGTTCAGACCGTAGATCACATTGCAGCCCGCACTCTCCAAACGACGCGACCACTCAATATTGTTCTCCTCGTCAAAGCGGGCCTTCAGCTCCACCAGCACAAGAACGTCCTTGCCATTCTCCGCCGCCTCGCACAGCGCCTCCACCACCTCGCTCTGCTTCGCCACGCGGTACAGCGTCATCTTGATGGAGACGACCTTATCGTCCGAAGCCGCCTCCCGCAGCATACTTAGGAAGGGCTTCATGCTCTCAAAGGGATAGGCCAGCAGCTTGTCCTTCTGACGAATCTGTGCCAGCACGCTTTCGCCATGCGCAAACTGCGCCGAGCGCTGTGGAAAGCGCTTGGGATAGAACAGCTCCGTGCGCTGACGCAGCACATCCTGCAGCTGAAACAGGAAGGACAGATCCAACGGCGTGGCGTAACGGAATACTGATTTCTTGCTCACGTCCATGTACTTGCACAGGGTCGTGACAATGTCGTCCCCCAACTCCCGGGACATCTCCATGCGGATGGGCGCAAGCCGCTTGCGGCGCTTGATAATATCCGCCATGAACTCCCGATAGTCCAAGTCCTCATCGTACAGCGCGTCCGCGTCAATGTCCGCGTTGCGGGTGGCGCGAATGAGGGACTTCTCCCGCACGGTGTAGCCCTTGAAGACCTTGGGTATGAAGTGCAGGATCAGCTCCTCGGACAGCATGTACGCCTTGCGTTCGCCGCTGGAGACTTGAATCAGCCGAGGGAATACCCCCGTGCCGCAGGGAATCAGTCCCAAATGGCTCTTGCCGTTTTTCTTCTGTAATACCGCCGCAGCGAAAATCTCCTTGTTCTTCATGAAGGGGAAGGGCTGACGCTTATCCACGATCACCGGGGACAGCAGCGGCGCGATCTCCGAATCGAAATACCGCTCCAAGTGGGCGCTTTCCTCCGGCGTGATCTTGCGGAAATCCACCAGCCGCACGCCCTCCTGCGCCAGCTGATCCATCAGATGCTGATAGACCTCGTCCTTGCGGCGGTTCAGCTCCCGCACCCGGGGCAGGATCGCGTCCAGCTGTTCCTGCGCGGTCATGTGCGTCTTGTTCTCCCGATAGTCCTTGTCAATGGAGCGCTGGTCGATCAGCGAACCCACCCGTACCATGAAAAACTCGTCCAGATTGCTCTGGAAAATGGAAACGAAGCTCAGGCGTTCGCAGAGCGGCACGTCCTCGCGCTCCGCCTCCTCCAGCACCCGTTCGTTGAATTTCAACCATGACAGCTCTCGGTTCATGTAAACGGCCTGTTCCAAGGTGTTCATCCTCACTTCTGTGTGTCGTGAAAGCAGCTGCGGCAGATCCGCCGCCGTCTTTTAGGGCAATACCGCACAAATGAGTTGGTGCGATGGCGAATGCATTTTTTGTCAGATGCGATTGCAGAAATCGAAGGTTTACTGGAGGTAAATCGAGATTTCTGCAAGAAGCAGATGGCAGAAAAGGCATCGCCAGCGCTGCCGACGAATTGTGCGGTAGTGCCTTAGTTATCTGAGACAATTTCGCCGCTTGGCGGAAGATTCCTTCGCCCGTATAGGCGAACCACCTGTAAAATTCACGCAAAACCAATGCGCTGCGCTTTTCTCGCAATTTCCCGGCCGATATGCTATAATACGACCATCCCGATGATTTTGGAGGAGATCGTATGAAGCGTATGCAACGCATCCTGTCGGCGCTGCTGGTCATTCTGCTGCTGCCGCTGACAGGCATGGCGGAAACGGCGGAGCAGGGTCACGGTCTGCGCATGGACCTGAGCTTCCAAATGAACGCCGACGCTTATCCGGACGATATGCAGGAGCTGATGCCCGGCATCGCGGATGCACTGAATGAAACGCGTCTGCACAGCGACCTGACATGGCGGGGCGACCTGTTCTCGCAGGACACCAGCTTCGACGCGCAGAACAGCCTGTCCATGGGCGAACGGGAGGATGTGCTGAGCTTCCGCCTTCGGGGCGTGCCGAGCCATATTCTCGTCAGCAGCCCCCTGCTGGGCGATCAGCAGGTCATGCTGAATATGCTGGGCTGGCTGGAATTCTCCATCAAGGCGAATTTCCAAATGGGCATCCCCCTGTACCAAATCGCCCCCTTCATAAGTACCTACGCAAACACAAGCGCCTTTGAGGCCTTCCTGCCCGCGTGGCAGGAAACCATGTGCGCGGAAGCAGGCAGCCGCACCATCAGCGCTGAGGACGCGATAGCGCTGGCCGAGTCCATTGCGGAAACCGCCGAAAACGACCGCTCCTTCTCCTATTGGCTGCAAGCCCTGCTGCTGGACTCCGGCTGTGACGAAATGGTCATGGAATACCTCTCCATACTGCCCGACTGGGTTGCCAGCTTCGTGGACGAGGAGGAGGGCATTCAGGTCACGGCAGCGGACGGCGAAGAAATCTGGACCACCGGTGAGGAGACGCTCTTCACCCGCAATGGTGAAAGCTGGGAGCTGACCCTCCCCGCCACCGAGGACGGCTATACCGCCGCCCTGCGCTGGATAACTGACGAGGAGAGCCGCACCCTTCAGCTGTGCTTTGGTCAGGAGGATGAAAATGACATTCTTGACTTCACCATTGCCCTGTCGGGTCTGCCGACCGAGGACGCCGACGCAGGGCAAGCCGTGCTGACCATCGACCGTACCGGCGAAATGCTGGGCGAAACACATATGCGCTGGCAAGCAGACTGGTCCCGCGAGAAAGCCGCTGAGGGCGCCCGCTGGCAAGTGCGCGCCGCCGAAATCAATACTGAGACGAACGCGGAAATGCTCGTCATTTCCGGCACACTGACTGCCTATACCCCCGATACCATCCCCGCATGGACCGCATGGGATGTCATCGATCAAGGCGTGAATATTTTCTCTGTGTACGAGGATACGCTGACTGAATTCGTCCATAATATTGCTAAGCCCTTCGTTCAGCAGATTCTCCCTGTGCTGGCGGAGCTGCCCTATTCCACGTATCAGAGTCTCTTCGCATTGATGGAGCAATTCCATGTGCTTGATCTGCTGTCCATGAGTTTGTAAGACTGTATATGCAGCAGGGCCATGTCGATCGTTCGATCATCATGACCCTGCTTTTTTGTATGTTTTCGTGGGGAATCGCGTCTGCGGATGCGGAGGGGATTTCGCCTCTGCGGAGGCGAGGCGGCGGGCTTTCCGATCGCCCCCGCCACCCCTTCGGCCGCTCACCTGCTTATAGACTTGTATCGGAGCCCAACGTTGACAGGTCGCGGCGGCTCTGTCAGCCGCCGTGACCATAACCAAGCCAATCGGAGATACGCCCAACTCACAGGCGGAACCACCTATGCAGAAGTCCCCAAGCCAAACGCCAGCCGCTCTTCGGGAGAGAGGGGTCTGGGGGGAGAGGGGCTTCTC
>USCW01000186.1 GCA_900553315.1 uncultured Eubacteriales bacterium | reverse complement strand
CGGCGGGTGTTGTCACCGGCTCCGGCGTGGCCGTAGGTACAGGCGTAGGCGTGGGACTGGGTGTCGCCGTCGCCGTTTCCTCTGCTTCCGCCTCGGGCGTTGCCGTCGCTGTTACGCTGAAGAAGGAATTGCTGCCGCCAATGCGCAGCTCCGGCACAGGGCGCTGTGTCTCAATCGGCACAAACTCAATGTCCGTGGCGCTCTCGCGGCCCTGCACCGCCTCCGCCTGAGGCTTATAGCGCAATACGATCACGTATTCAATATGCTCAAAGTCCGCTATGGGCTCCACCACAATATACTGCTTATTCGATTCCATACCGCGGGTAGATTCACGCACTGTGCCGATCGGAATGCCCTTGGGGAAGGACATACCAACGCCGGAGGTAACGACCGTATCGCCCGGACGAGGAAGGTGATCCTCGGGCAGATAATACATGCGGCACATAGGCGTGCCATCCACGCCCAGCGTACCGCGAACGGTGCCCTGATCTCGGCTGGACTGAATCAAACCGGCAATCGAAGCCTCGCTGTCAATGATCGTGCGCACCTGTGCGCTGGTCTCGCTGGTATTCTCCGTATAACCGATCAACGCACCGGAAATGGTCACAGCCATATAGTCCTCTACGCCGTCGCGCGTTCCGCGATTGATGGTAAACGTGGAGAAATAATTGCCGTCCGCACGCCCGATCACCGTGGCAGTAATCGGGTTCATGCTCTCATTGGCCGACACCTCGTCGAACATGTTTTCATAAGTGGAAAGCTTCTGCTGAAGCTCCTGCGCCAGCATGGCCTCATACACAAGCTGCTCATTTTCCGCACGAAGCTTGTTATATTCCGTTTCAATGTTGGAGCGCAGTTTAATGGTGCGTAAATAGCCCGCCACGCCCTCCGTCAAACTGGAAAAGACTGACTGTATCGGCGTAACAATGCGGGAAATCAGACTTTCCGGGATCTCCGCAGTCTTCTGCATCGCACTATAGCTGGTATCGCCACCCATGTTGGAAGCCAGCCGTGACAGAATCATGCTGGCCAGCACCAGCACAATTACCGCCGTCACGGCAGCGATCATCGCTTTACGCAGCCATGCAGGTGCTTGACGCTTTTTCCGCGCCTTCACAGGACGAATGCGCGCCTTCTTGGGGCGGCGGCGCACGACATCCTCTGCGCCGTCCTCGGGCTCAAAGGCATCGTCCAGCCGCATATCCTCGTCAGAGATGTCCTCGTCCCGGTCGCCCATCATGCTTTCCAGACCGCTTACATCCAGCTTTTTCGAGGCATCCCCCGCTTCGGATGCTTCATCCTCCCGCGCTGCCTCCATGCTTTCCAATCCGAAGGTCTTTATATCCTCCGGCTTGTCCAGCGTGGCTTCATCGCCTAAGTGATTTCTTTTTTTTCTTTTTCGCTCAAAGGCGTGGAAATCGTCGTAGACCTCTTCCTCGCCGTCCTTGTCACGGCCCAGAAATCGCCGCTGACCATTTTTCGCCATGCCATAACCTCCGTGTGCTTACTCCACCTGCATAAAGCCCTGCTTGCCGATGGATTGCAGCAGCTGCAAATTCTCCACCAAATACCCCAGTCCCAGCGCGGAGCAGTCCATGGGTTCCTTCGCCAGCAACACCGGGATACCCAGCTCGGTGGCAATATACTGATCCAGTCCAAAAAGCTGTGCGCCGCCACCCGTCAGATGGATGCCGCCCCGCATAATATCGGCGGACAACTCCGGCGGCGTGCGCTCCAGTACCCATTTGATGGCCGCAAGAATCGCCATGCAAGGCTCCTTGATAGCCTCTGCGGCCTGCGTTGTCGTAAAATCAATATCCTGTGGAACTGGCGAATTCACCGCACGACCGCGAATTTTTACCTTTCGCGGGTCGTTCAGCGGTACCGCCGAGGCAAGATCCAGCTTCACGTCCTCCGCCGTCCGTTCGCCAATAATCAACTGGAATTCCTTCCTAATGTAGTTAACGATGGCCTCATCCATTTTCATGCCGCCCACCTGAATGGACTGAGCTACCACCAGACCACCCAGCGAAACTACCGCCACATCGGTAGTGCCGCCGCCGATGTCCACCACCATGGAGCCGATGGGCTCATAGACCGGCAGACCGGAACCGATCGCCGCCGCGTAGGGCTTTTCAATCAGATACACGGTTTTAGCCCCAGCCAGCGTCGCCGCCTCCTGCACCGCCTTCCGGGCGACCATGGGCAGTGTACAGGGCACGCTGACAAGCACCTTGGGCTTGATAACGTGGCTCACGCCGATGGCTTTGCGGATAAAGTACCGCAGAAGGATTTCCGCCATGTCAAAGTTCACAATGCTGCCCGCCTTCAGCGGACGAACGGCCACCAACTTATCGCCCGTGCGACCCAGCAGTATTTCCGCCTCGTCGCCTACTGCGCGGACGTTGCGCTTGTTATCGCTGTCGATCACAACAATTGTTGGTTCGCTGACCACAATGCCCCGGCCGCGAACATAAACCATGGTATTGGATGTACCCAGATCGATCCCAATTTCAGGTGCTATCAGCGCCATGCTACCATCCCATCCTGTTCATTCCCCGCATCCACCGGCACGCCGGCGGCTTGAAGCAGCCGCTGCGTTGTATCCCACGGCAGACCGATTACGTTCGAGCGGCTTCCGCGCACCTGTGTGACCCATTTCCCCGCACCGCCCTGAATGGCATAGGCTCCCGCCTTATCCATGGGCTCGCCGGTGGCCACATAAGCGCGAATTTCATCCTCCGTTATGGCCCGAAAGCATACGTTGCTGGCATCCACGGCCTGCATAACACGCCCCTGCGCGTCCACAACGCATACGCCGGTATACACCTGATGTTCCCGCCCGGAAAGCCGCTCCAGCATCCGGCAGGCGTCTTCTTCATCCTCTGGTTTGCCTAAGGGACGATTTTCAAGCGCCACCAGCGTATCCGCCGCCAGCACCACGCGCCCCGGAAAGTGCGCAGCAACTGCCAGCGCCTTTCTGCGGCTCAGCTCCGCCACCGCCTCCCACGCACCCAAGTCGCAATGCTCGTCCACGTTCGCCGCCTGTTTTTCAAAGGCAACGCCCATGTGCGTGAGGATCTCGCTGCGCCGGGGCGACCCGGACGCAAGAATAATGGCCTTCACCTTGCCCGCCTCCTGCTTCGTAAGACAATCCAGTTTGCATTATAACACACTTTTCTACCTACTGGAAACAATTTTGTAAAAAATCACCTTGCCTTCACGCAAGCCTGTTCAATGCAAGGGTGTCCTCCGGCGCACCTGTTCTATTTCAGTGTTTTCCCATCCGGATTGCACATGCCGTTTCTAATAATACAATAGGCGCACCGCAGAAAATCTCTTCCCGCCGCACCTCCCGCCCCACATGGCATATCCTGCTTGTGAAGGCTTTCCCCAGAGGAACAGCCCACCATAAGGAGGCGTGTAAAGGATGAGCTTTTACTCCTACAAGAACGCGAACCCCTCCTGCTGTCCCGGCACCATTTCCGGCAGTGCCTTGGACGGCCTGCAAGAGAAGGTCTGCGTGCAGGTGAAGCGCGTCTACGACAGCTGTCTTCAGCAACAGCAGCTAACCGACAAGACCGTGACCATCACCAGCTATGCACAGGTGGTGAACACCTGCTCCTGCAACTCCTGCGGATGCTCCGAAACCACGGAAACGGCGACCCCGACCTCGGCGCCCGTGCCGCCCATTACCTTTGAAAGCTGTCGTTCCACCACCACGGAGGGCACCATTCGCAACCTGACGGTAGATCGTCTCTGCGACCGTCCCTGCTTTGCGCGGGTTCGCGCCACCATCGACGTGCCCATTGACATTCTGTTTGTGGACAGCCGCTGCGTGGAGTACATCGGCAAGGGCGTTATCTCCGTGGATCGTGACGTACTGCTTTCCATTCCCGACGAATCCATTGTGCCTTACACGCTGGAGAGCATGGTCAGCGCCATCTGCGTCTCCGGGCAGTATTTGGGCGACAACCGCTTCAAGATGACCGTCTGTGTGACCATTATCCTGAAGGTCTTGGCGAACGTGGAGATCCTGATCCCCAGCTACGGCTTCTGCCCCATTCCCCCGGCGGAGGAATTCGCAGAGAACGTATGCGACGAGTTCTTCAGTCTCCCGCTCTTCCCGCCCATGTCCCTATGCAACGAGGGCTCCGTTTCCCCCACCAACACCCGCTGCACCAACAGCGGCCGAGCAGGGCGTGGTACGGTTCAGCTTTTCCCATTTCAATACGGAGCAGGA
>USCW01000185.1 GCA_900553315.1 uncultured Eubacteriales bacterium | reverse complement strand
TGGGGGAGAGGCGCTTCTCTTAGAGAAGCGGCCTCTCCCCCAGCATCTCCCCACCGTAATCTTTTCGGGAGGGAGCGCGAGGGAGGGGCCTTTTCTTCAGAAAAGGCTCCTCCCTCGCAATCTCATACATACTTCTCTTTACTTTTTCATGCTCTGCGTCGTGGCCCAGCCTTGGTCGATGCACTTTTGGTGGCTGGTCGCGTAGGGACCGATGGCTGTTACCTGCTCCATCGTCCGCGGGAAGTGAATGCACATGTGACCGTCGAAGTTGTTGTTGGTGCGGTGCTGAGGCGCGTGAGGCATCGAGTGCGTGGATGCCTGATAAATGCTGCCGTCCGCAAAGATCACCCAGACCGCCTTGGGCGTCCACGTGTTGCCGCCAAAGGCCTTCTCCATGTTTGCCGTGTCTGTCGCGGTCAGCGGCTCGCTGTCCGCGTGCGCACCCAGCGAGAACATGTGCACCTGCCAGCTCAAGCCCGTCGCGGGATCATATACCGTCGCGTAGGGATATTTGCGAGCCAACGCCTTGATCGCCGTGTACCAGTTCGCATACAGCACCTTGTCCGCCGTGGGCTTCACCACGCCGGGGGCCGGGGTCGGCGTAAACGCCGGTGCAGCGGTCGTGTTGTTCTTCGCAATCGCGCTGCTGCTGTTCAGCGCCGTCATGGTGCTGCTGCCCGCAATGCCGTCCGCTTTCAGGCCGTTCTTCCGCTGGAAGGCTCGCAGCGCCTCAAAGGTCTGCACGCCAAACTTGCCGTCTGCGTTGCCGGACAGATACCCCAGTTGAATCAGCCGCGCTTGCAGGGACTTTACGGCGTTACTGCTGTCGCCCTTCTTGATGAGCGTGTTCGTCGGCGCGGGTGTGGCCGTGGCGGCGGCCTGTGCCGCCCGTGCGGAGGAAGAGAACAGCTTCGCTTGGGTCGCGTTGCCCGCAACGCCGTCGCGTACCAAGCCGTTCAGCTTCTGGAAGCGCGTAATCGCCTCGGCGGTCTTGAGGCCGTAATTGCCGTCTGCCTGTCCCTTTTCCAAATAGCCCAGCTCTACCAGCCGGTTTTGCAAAGCTGTCACCGCCGTGCCCGTGGCTCCGCGGCGCAGGATCGCGTATGTATCCACCGTGCCGCCGGCCATTTCGCCGGAATACATAATGGCCGAGGTGCTGTACAGCTTCGTCTGCGTCTCATAGCCCGCCACGCCGTCGGCGCTCAGGCCGTTCTTCTTCTGGAATGCCTTAATGGCCGCTACATCGTCGGCCTTACAGGTGCCGTCCGCGTTGGCCTGATAATAGCCCAGTACAGTCAGCCGGTTTTGCAGATACGTGACCGCCTGACCCGTGACGCCCTGCTTAATGGTCACAACGTTGTTCTTGGTAATGGGAGCCATGGTTGCGGTGGGGCCGGGGGTCGGCGTAGCGATGGCTTGCGGCGTGGGCGTTACGCCCGCACGAAGGGCCGTTACGCTGAACAACACCGCATAGGTGTCGCTGCCCGCCGCACCGTCTACCTTCAGGCCGTTGTTCTGCTGGAAAGCCTCCAGCGCCTTGACACTGCTTGCGCCAAACTTGCCGTCCACCTTGCCCGTGTAGTAGCCCAGCTCCTTCAAGCGGGACTGCACCAGCTTCGCGTCGTCGCCTGTGGAGCCGTTCTTCACGGTGCTCTGGGGTACGGTGTAGGTGGGCGCAGGGGTCGGCGTTGCCGTAGGCTTAGGCGTAGCGGTCGCGTCCTTGGCGAGCGCATTGCCGCTGACCAGCAGATTCTGCGTTTCCGCACCCGCTTTGCCGTCGGCTGTCAGACCGTTCTTCTTCTGGAACGCCTTCAATGCGGTCCGCGTGGCCTTGTCATAGGTACCCGTGACGTCGCCGGTGTAATAGCCCAGCGCCTTCAGCTGCGTCTGCACCGTCACTACCGCGTCGCCCGTTTTGTTCAGGGTGATGGTCGTGCCAGGCAGCGGGGACAGGGTATTGATCTGTACCTTTTTGCCGCTGGTATTCTTGGGCTTGCCTTCATAAAGGAAGGCTTGCAGATTCGCGTCCGCCACACCGGTGGCGGGATATTCGTTTGTCTCCTGGAAAGCGATCAGCGCCTTCTCCGTGCCCGAACCGAACTTGCCGTCCACGGAGCCGGAAAGGTAGCCCAACTCAATCAGCGCACCTTGCAGTGCCCGGACATTCGTGCCGGTATCGCCTTTTTGCAGCGTTACATAGCCGGAAAGCATGTCCGCCGTCACCACAGGCACCGCCGTGGGCTTGGGCGTGGCGGTCGCCTTCACGATCTGCTTGAGGTTGATGTAATCCTTCACGCAGTAGCCGGCCTTGCCGTTGTACTCCACCTGCGCATAGCTGCCGGAAACGGCCAGCACGCTGATTGTCGCACCCGCGGGAATCTGACGAATCAGGTCGGATTTGGTGGACTTCTTCTCCCGCAGGTTAACGCTGTCCTTCGTCGTGGTCTCGTAAGGATAGCCCGTGGCCGTCTCCACCACCTCGATGGTGGGCTCAGGGGTCACGGCGGAATCGAGATCCACGTACTGCTTCAGCACATAGCCTGTGCGGTTGTTGTAGCTGATTTTATAGTAATTGCCGGACGCGCCCAGCACCTCAATGGACGAGCCCTTGTCCAAACGCTCCAAAACCGTGGCGGTGGATGAGGCGCTGCGGCGCATGTTGACCTGATCGTTGGTCACGGTGGTGAAGGGATAGGCCGTCGCTGCGGCAGCCAGCGCCGAGGAAACGGCAAGAGCCAGCGTCAGCGCTATGGTCAGGATACGACGGAAGGTTTTCCGCGCTTGCATACCTCAATCCTCCGATTTCTGGAAATCATTCGTTTCTATTTTAATGCAGGAAGTAAGGCCTGTCAATGGATTACGTCACATTTCTGTAACAATTAAGATTCTGTCTCCTGTGCATCGTCGTGATCCTCTGCCGCCGTCGCCTGACGCATTTCATCCAGCAGCGCCTGCATGGACGCCGTTTCCGCCTCGCTGAGCGGCGCGGATTCCTGCGGCGCGGCAGCTTCGGGCGTAGACGCCTCCGTTGAAACCACTTCTGTCAGCGGCATCACCGGCTCCTCCACAGCGGCGCTTCCCCGCGGCTTGCGGGGCTTGGGCGCGGCGCGAAGCTTGTCCGGAAGCAGTAGATCCTTCCGACGGCCGACCTTGTCCCGCATGAATTCCAGCACCGACGCATATTGAAACGCGCTGCACGGAAGCGCCAGACGCATCCACCACGCCGGGGCGTAGAAGAGGATCATTGCCTTGTCCGGCCAGAGCTGCACGCGGGAAATCTCCCGCCACGAAACCTCGCGGGTCTGCATCTGCACCATCGTCCCCGCCGGCCCCGCGACCGCCTCCCGCATCAGCGCCGGGGAACGCAGACGCGCCAGCAGAGACAGCGTCGTTGGATTCTCCAAATACGTCGTTACATGTACGCCCTTGCTGTCCACTACGCAGTCCACCACGTCGGCGCCCTGCGCCAGCAGCACCAGCCATAAAACCGCCAGCGCCGCCGTGCTGAGCGTCGCCCATGTCAGCAAAAGCCCCTGCTCCAAGAGTCGCTCCGCCGCTTGCCAGCCGCCCGCCAGCGCCTCCAGCAAAAGAATCAGCAGCAGCACTGCGGCCGCCGCCGGAGCCATGATCCGCAGCGCAGCGTTCCAGCACATCCAATCCCGCACCGGGCGATGCTCCAAGCTCCATACCACGCGGGCACTTGTCTTCGGCAGCCTCGCGCCGCATTGGGGGCAAACGTCCCCGCGCGGCACATCCTGTCCACATTTTTTACAATAGGAAGTAATCGCCATTTTTGACCTCCCTTGGCTTTCTATTGTAACATAATCCCCGCGTCTGTGCAATCGACCGCGCATGGCGCAAAGCGTCGAAAGAACAAAGCGAATGCTTGACACCCGCACCATCCTCCGCCTACAATATTTTTTGCATATTTTTTCAAACCTTCTGCATCCCCAGCATCCCTCGTGTCGGCAGGCCGCGGCGGCTCTGTCAGCCGCCGTGACCACAACCAAGCAACAGGTAACCGACCGCACCCAGCAGGGGAAACCAAGTATGCAGAAAAATCCCCTCGAACCCCAGCCGTTCTTCGGAAGGGGGGCGGGGGGAGGGGCTTCTTGCAAAGAAGCCGCCTCCCCCGGAGTATCTTTATTCTTATTATCCCCGCGTCTGTGCAATCGACCGCGCATGGCGCAAAACGTCGAAAGAACAAAGCGAATGCTTGACACCCGCACCATCCTCCGCCTACAATAT
>USCW01000184.1 GCA_900553315.1 uncultured Eubacteriales bacterium | reverse complement strand
CGCTTCTCTGAGAGAAGCGCCTCTCCCCCAGACCCCCTCTCCCGAAGAGCGGCTGACGTTCTGGTTGGATGCTTCTGCCAGCTTGATTCCGCCTGAGAGTTGGCCGCACTTTCCTGCAAGTTGACGATGATCGCGGCAGCTGACAAAGCCGCCGTGGCCTGCCTACACAATGTTTCTCAGAAAAGTGATACAACCTTTCCACGCTTCATTCTGTTTCGTGCTTTTCCATCTGTTTCTTCGCCCACCGTGCATGTTCCTGTACCAGCGGTGACGGATGCACCGTTAATGCTTCTACGAGCGGCAGCAACGAGGCATCCCCGCTATTACCCGCGCACAGCAGCGCTTGCCCCAGTACACGGTTCGGCAGCGCAAGGTTTGCACCGATATACGGAATCAACTGCGCAGTCGTTTCCTTGGGATGGGTCAATAGTTCCGCAACGGAGACACCTTCCCCCGACTGCTCGGGCAGCTTTGCATTATGCGGACAACAGCGCTGGCAAATGTCACAGCCCACAAGCATGTTTTTCATCGGCGCTCGCATGTCCTCCGGAATAGGCTTGCCGCTCATCATCCAGTTGCGCAAGCATCGGGCACGCACAAAGCCCTCCTCCGTGATTGCGCCCGTGGGACACGCCCCCATACAGCGTCGGCAAGTGCCGCAATGCAACGTGTGAGGTGCCGCTTCCCACGACTGCTCATCATAAAAGTCCGCCGCCTCCTGCATAAAAAGCACCTGCACATGAAACCTGCTCCCCATGCCCGCCACATACGATAGCGTATTATAGCCCTGGCTGAACCCATGCAAATGCGCAAAGATAGGCTTGAGCCGCAAAGCCGTATCCTGCCGCAGGTGCAGTCCTCGTGCCGTTCCCTCCGCCACCGCCTGACGTGCCGTTTGATAAGCCTTTTGGGAGGCCGGATAATAGGGGTGGATCGCCGCCGTTCCCGGCTCCGGCAATTCTGCGGGCAGATAACTCCATAAGCACAGATACAGCGTCTGCTCCTGTGTCTCTATGCCGCAGTCCGCAGGACGCAGCGTCACTACCCGGCTAAAACCCTGCCGCAAAAGGTATTCCTTCATGCTCATCCTCCCAAAATAAAAAGAAAGCCGTCATCAACGTCTTTCTACTGTTTCCATATGCCGGTGCCCTTTTCCTGCTAATTTCAAATGAATACAAGCTATCGTTCCCCTCCGCTGACATGTCGCGGCGGCTCTGTCAGCCGTCGTGACCACAACCAAGCAGCATAAAACAGCCCCAACCCTCAGGCGGAACCAAGTCTGAAGAATCCACGCCTGTCAAACGCCAGCCGCTCTTCGGGAGAGAGGGGTCTGGTGGGAGAGTCGCTTCTCTCAGAGAAGCGGCCTCTCCCACCAGCGTCTCTTCGGAAGAAAGCGCGAGGGAGGAGCTTCTCGCAGAGAAGCCACCTCCCTCGCATGATTCACTTTGTCTTCCTCACGCGTCGCGCTTGGCCATCATGTCTTTGACTTTCATCAGACGGGTGGTCGCACCGCGTTCGTTTTCTTCCAGCTTCATGGAAATTTCGCGGATGGTCGCCTCGAACTGCGGAATCATCACATATTCAAGCGCGTTGACACGGCGGCGGGTCTTCTCAATCTCGTCAGCCAGCATGTCGCAGGTCTTCTCGATCTCCGCCAACCGCACCATCTTGGGCAGTAAGTCCGCCAGCGTGGCAATCGCACCATCCAGCTGACTGCTTGTCTCCGCAAAGCCGTAAGCCTGCACCGTCTCCTGCAGGGAGCTTTCGTCCACCGCAATGGTGGGCACATGCACCGAGAGGATGTTCTTGCGCCCCAGCTCCAAGCGCACCTGCCGGGCGGGATACAGAACTGCTTCCTCCAATGCCTGCGGATCCATGACCGCACGAGCCATAGCAAAGTTCCGCAGCGCCTGAGACAGCTCCTCCTCCACTTCCTTGCGCAGCGCCTGATTTTCGCGGATGATGAGGATAAACTGCCGCACCATCTCGTCCCGCTTATCCTTCAGCAGCTTGTGACCGCGCTTGGCCGTCACAAGACGCTTCTTGATGCGGGTCAGCTCCATCCGCGTCGGATTCACGCGAAGTGCTGATGCCATTTATTTTTCCTCCTCTTTCTTGGGCAGGTACTCGTCCAGCATATCGTCACGAATACGCTTCAGCTCAGAACGAGGCAGCATGGCCAGCAGCTTCCAGCCCAAATCGAGAGTCTCCTCAATGGAACGGTTCGTCTCATAGCCCTGAGAGACATATTCCTTTTCGAACGCGTCCGCAAAGGCGGCGTACAGCTTATCCGTATCCGACAGTGCCGCTTCGCCCAAAATCACAGCCAGCTCCTTAGCCTCTTTGCCGCGGGAATAAGCAGCAAACAGCTGGTTCATGGTAGCCGCGTGATCCTTGCGGGTCTTGTTCTCGCCAATGCCTTTGTCCTTCAGACGGGATAGGGACGGCAGCACATCAATGGGCGGCGTAACGCCCTTGCGGTATAACTCGCGGCTCAGAATAATCTGCCCCTCGGTAATGTAGCCGGTCAGGTCGGGAATGGGATGCGTCTTGTCATCCTCGGGCATAGTCAGAATAGGAATCTGCGTAATGGAGCCCGGCTTGCCCACCACGCGGCCCGCACGCTCGTACATGGTCGCAAGGTCGGTGTACAGATAGCCGGGATAACCACGGCGGCCAGGCACTTCTTTGCGTGCGGCGGAAACCTCACGCAATGCCTCGGCGTAGTTGGTAATGTCGGTCAGGATGACCAGCACGTGCATTCCCTTTTCATAGGCCAGATACTCAGCGGCGGTCAGCGCCATACGAGGCGTCGCAATACGCTCGATAGCCGGGTCGTTGGCCAGATTCATGAACAGCACGGCACGTTCGATAGCGCCGGTCTTGCGAAAATCGCTGATGAAGTAATCCGCTTCCTCAAACGTGATACCCACCGCACCGAACACGACAGCAAACTTATCGCCCTTGCCCAGCACCTTCGCCTGACGCGCAATCTGCGTAGCCAGCTGCGCATGAGGCAGACCGGAACCGGAGAACACAGGCAGCTTCTGACCGCGCACCAGCGTGTTCAGACCGTCAATGGCGGAAATGCCCGTCTGGATAAACTCACTGGGATAGTCGCGGGCGGCAGGATTCAGCGGCTCACCATTGATGTCCATGCGCTTTTCCGGGATCAGCTCCGGCCCGCCGTCGCGGGGACGGCCCATGCCGTCGAACACGCGACCCAGCATATCCATACTCACGCTCAGCTCAATGCCGCGACCCAAGAAGCGCACGGAGCTGTTGTCAATGCGCAGACCGTTGCTGGACTCGAACAGCTGCACCAGCGCCTTATCGCCGTTGACCTCCAGCACCTTGCCAGAGCGCTTCTCGCCGTTGGCTTGCGTGATCTCCACCAGTTCATTGTACGTAACCCCGGAGACGCCTTCCACCAGCATCAGGGGGCCCACTACCTCTTTAATGGTATGGTATTCCTTCAGCATCAGGACTGCCCTCCTTGGTCGATCAGCGCCGCCGTCTGGCTGCTCAGATCAGATTCAATCTTTTCAAACTCGGCCTTGACACTCTCTTCGGGAATGTACTTGGCACGGCCGATCTTGTCGCGCACCGGCAGCGCCAGCACATCGGACAGGTTCGCACCCGCATCCAGCGCCTGCTGACCCTTCTCCTGAAAGGTCAAAATCAGCCGCAGCATATCGAACTGCTTGGTCAGAGAAGTGTAGGTATCCACCTCGTCAAAGGCGTTCTGATGCAGATAGTCTTCACGAATAGAACGGGCAACCTCCATGGTCAGCCGATCCTTCCAGCTCAGCGCGTCAATACCAACCAGCTGCACGATTTCGTTCAGCTCGGCCTCCTCCTGAAGCACCCGCATAGCCTTAGCCCGCAAGTCATTCCACTCGGGAGACACGTTGTCGCTGAACCAGCCCGCCAAACGGTCCACGTACAGCGAATAGCTTTGCAGCCAGTCGATGGCCGGGAAGTGACGCTTATAGGCCAGCGAAGCGCTCAAGCCCCAGAACACCTTTACAATGCGCAGGGTTGCCTGACTGACAGGCTCGGAAATATCACCGCCGGGCGGCGACACAGCGCCGATGGCGGAAATCGTGCCATACCGCTCGGTATCACCCAAGCACTTCACATAGCCCGCCCGCTCGTAGAACTCTGCAATACGGGAGGCCAGATAGGCCGGGTAGCCTTCCTCACCGGGCATTTCCTCCAGACGGCCGGACAGTTCTCGAAGAGCTTCTGCCCAACGGGAAG
>USCW01000183.1 GCA_900553315.1 uncultured Eubacteriales bacterium | reverse complement strand
TCGGGAGGGAGCGCGAGGGAGGGGACTTTTCTACTAGAAAAGTTCCCTCCCTCGCATATCTTCAATATCCTAACGCTTCTTCTGTGACGATGACCGTGACGGTGCGGCCGCGGGTGGGGTGGTCTAGAATGGCGGTGACACGGCACATGCAGTCGTCGCCGCACTCGGATTGGTTGCATACGCCGGTGCGGGCACAGGGGGTGTCCAGCTTCAGACGCTTCGCGTTGGGCGGACAGGCCTGCGAACGAATGCGCGCAATCGCCGCATTCACACCGCCGTCCACTATCTTCTGGGAACCGATCACCAGAATCACATGCTTCGGCCCCTGAATCATCGCCGCAACGCGGTTTGCCTGACCGTCAATGTTCACCAGACTGCCGTCCCGCGTCACCGCGTTCGACGAAGCCAGATAAAAGTCCGCTTTCCGGGCGTTCTCGTAAATCATATCCCGCTCCGCAGGATTCAGCCAATGCCACCATACCTTCGACCCGCGAGCCTCCAATTCAGGGATTAAGGCTAGCTCCCGAATGGTCATCGACCCGCCTACGCCAACGCTCGCTCCTGCGGGGATCATGCTCAATACCAGCTCCCGCGCCTGCTGCGCATCCTGTACTGCGTGTACGTCAAAGCCGCGCCGACGCATGGCCTCTATCGCTTTTACTACAATCTCTTCCATGGTCTGTTCTCTCCTTGCCGAACGCAGGGACGGTTAATCGTCCTCTACGCTGAATTCCTCAATGGATACCGGCTCCATGTCCCCGTCCTTCGCCGGGAGATAGGGCTGCTGCGCACAGCCCGCCTCGTCTGTGTAGGGGGCAAGCTCATAGGGCGTGTCCAGCTGGATCAGCTTCATCACCGCCTGTGCCGCATCGCCCGAAACCAATATCGGCTGGAAATTGTTCTGCGGATACGTGCCGGAAATGTTCGCCGGATACAGCGTCAGCTGCTGCCCCAGATACGTGCCGTCGTCGTCAAAGGTCAGCGCCGCATCTACCACTACCGTCTCAATGGCCTTCACCGAGGCGTTGCCGCCAAAGGCGAAATTGCCCAGACTGTAGCAGATCGTGCGGTTCTTGTAAATGTCCATACCCTGCACCACATGCGGATGGTGCATGATGACAAGATCAGCCCCCGCGTCAATGACATACTGGGCAAAGTCCACCTGCCGCTGTAAGCGGTGCTTGCCGTATTCCTGCCCCGCGTGGAAGGTGAACACCACCGCGTCCACTCCCTCGTCCCGCTTCAGACGGGCGATCTCCTCCTTCGCCCATTTCTTGTTGCCGTTGAAGCCCGTGGAGCCCATGCCGAAAAAGGCAATCTTGATGCCATTCTTTTCCCAGATGTAATAGGTCTGACCGCCGAAGTAGCCGATGCCCGCCGCGTCCAGCGTCTGCTGGGTGGATGTGAAGCCCTGCTTGCCGAAGTCCTGCGTGTGGTTGTTGGCCAGATTCACAGCCTCGATGCCGCTGCGGGTGAGAATATTCACGTAATCCGTGGGTCCGCGGAAGCGGAAGGTCTTCTTCTTGTTCTCCTGCTTGTTGGAATCGGAAAGCACGCCCTCCAGATTGACCACCGTCAGGTCATCGTTCTGAAAAAGCTCCTGCATGTGGGCAAAGGGCCAGTCGTAGCCCTCGCGGGTAATGGTGCTGACGAAGGACGAGGCCTGATTGCGCATGGCTTCCTCGCTGCCCAGCGTGCAGTCCCCTGCGAAGGTGATGTGCAGCGTTGTTTCCGCCGAAGCCGAGGACGCAAACAGCAGTCCAGCCGCAATGCACGCCGCCGCACGTTTCCAGATATGCATGATATTCCCTCCTTTTTGTAAAGGCATTATAACATAGATCCCGCCTGGTGCCTAGGGTGCAGCGCGTCAGCGGATGAAGTTCGTGGCGATCTTTGTGGGCGCGGGATGCTCGAGCCCCTGCGCCTTGCCCGCTTCGATGCACTTGAGCAGCCAAGCCATGTTCTTGCCCAAGTTGCGCATGGTCATCAGACCCTCCGCGTCCTGCTCCGCCTCGGTCTGCGCGTTGCCGTGGATGTTGTTCCAGTAAGTGGACGAAACCACGGGCATGTTGCTGATGGTGAAATATTTGTTGATAACGTCGAAGGAAGCCGTGGTGCCGGAGCGTCGGGCGCTGACCACCGCCGCACCGGGCTTGAAGGCGAAGTTCTGCCCGCAGGAATAGAACGCCCGATCCAGCACAGCCTGCAATCTGGCGGAAGGATGCGCGTAATACACCGGGGAGCCGAAGATGAAGCCGTCGCAGGAGGCGGCCTTTTCGGTAATTTCATTGACAATATCGTTGAACACGCACTTGTGCGTCTTTGCGCAGCCGTGGCAGGCGGTGCAGTCCGCCAAAGGCGCGCTGCCGATGAAGATCGTTTCGGTTTCGATTCCTTCCTCTTCCAAGGCCGTTGCCGCCTGACGCAGGGCCAGCGCGGTGCAGCCGTCGGCATGGGAGCTGCCGTTGATGAGCATCACTTTCATAGTGAAAACCTCCTTGTCGAAGTTATCGGCGCTGTGCGGTCAACGCCGAATGATGAAGACTTGCGGCAATACCGCACAATTCGTTGGCAGCGTAGGCGATGCCTTTTCCGCCATCTGCTGCTGGCAGATTTTTCGATTTACCTCCAGTAAACCTTCAAAATCTGCCATTGCATCTGACGAAAAATTCATTCGCCTCCGCACCAACTCATTTGTGCGGTATTGCCTTGCTTCGTCTCCCATGATAGCGCGAAGGGAAACTCCCCGTCAAGCATTCGCTTTTTCTGTTTGTCTGTGCGTTGGGGATATGATATACTCAAAAGGATATTGGGAGGTGCATGGCATGGCGCGGGAAAAAACGGTGTTCGCCTGTACGGCTTGCGGGTACGAAACGGCGCGATGGGTGGGGCGGTGCCCCAGCTGCGGCGCGTGGAATACCATGGAGGAGGGCGTTGTGACCCCATCGGTGAGCAAGGCCTCGGCGGCGGCGAAGCCCGCTAAGCAGCGCCCCGGCAGCGGCGCACAGGCTATGCTCCTGCGGGATATTCCCGAGGACGCGGCGGCCCGCACCTCTACCGGCATCGGGGAATTGGATCGGGTGCTGGGCGGCGGCATTGTTGAGGGCGGACTGATGCTTATCGGCGGCGACCCCGGCATCGGCAAGTCTACGCTGCTTTTGCAGGTCTGCGCCAATCTCTGCGCGCAGGGAAAGCGCGTGCTGTATGTCAGCGGCGAGGAATCCGCCAAGCAGGTGAAGCTTCGCGCCCGCCGCCTGAAGATCGATGTGCCCAATCTCTACGTGCTGGCGGAGAACGCCATGGACAACGTGGAGGAGCGCATGAAGGAGATGTCCCCGGACGTGGCGGTGGTGGACTCCATCCAGACCATGTACCGCCCGGAAATGGCCTCCGCCCCCGGCAGCGTCAGTCAGGTGCGCGAGTGTACCAGTCTGCTGATGCGGCTGTGCAAGGAAAGCGGCATCGCCACCTTCCTGGTGGGTCACGTTACCAAGGAGGGCGCGATTGCCGGCCCGCGAATGCTGGAGCATATGGTAGACGTGGTGCTGTACTTCGAGGGCGACCGGCAGCAGGAATACCGTCTGCTCCGTGCGGTAAAGAACCGCTTCGGTTCCGTCAACGAGCTGGGCGTGTTCCAGATGACCGAGGAGGGGATGCAGGTGGTGGAGAATCCCTCCGAGCAGCTGCTGTCTCATCGCGCCAAGGGAGCCAGCGGCTCCGTGGTGTTCTGCGGCATGGAGGGTTCCCGTCCTCTGTTGGTGGACGTACAGGCGCTGGCATCGCCCACGTATTTCGGCACGCCCCGCCGCACGGTCGAGGGGGCGGATACGGGCCGGGTAGCGCTGCTTTTGGCGGTGCTGGAAAAGCGCGCCGGGCAGAAAACGTATAATCAGGACGTTTATATCAATGTGGCGGGCGGCTTGGAGCTCAGCGAGCCCGCCGCCGATCTGGCGCTGTGCATTGCGGTGGCCTCCTCGCTGAAGGACGAGCCCGTGGGCCAGCAGGTGGCGGTCATGGGCGAGGTGGGTTTAGGCGGTGAGATACGTGCCATTCCGCAGGTGGATCGCCGGGTGTCCGAGTGCGTGCGGCTGGGCTTCACCACCATTGTGCTGCCCCGCGAGAGCCTCCGCCGGGTGAAAGCGCCGGAAGGTGTGACCCTGCGCGGTGTGGACACGGTGATGCAGGCTTTGAGCGTGCTGTTTTAAGGCAATTCCGCACAAATGAGTTGGTGCGGAGGCGAATGAATTTTTCGTCAGATGCAATGGCA
>USCW01000182.1 GCA_900553315.1 uncultured Eubacteriales bacterium | reverse complement strand
CAGATGCAATGGCAGATTTTGAAGGTTTACTGGAGGTAAATCGAAAAATCTGCAATCAGCAGATGGCGGAAAAGGCATCGCCTACGCTGCCAGCGAATTGTGCGGTATTGCCCAAGCCTATTTCCAGCTGCTTTTCGGGAGGGGGCCCGGGGAGGCACTTCTCTTAAAGCGTATCTGCAAACTTTTATTCCTGCCGCAGGGCATCCACGGGAAGCAGCTGTGCGGCGCGGAGCGCGGGTGCTACGCCGAAGCCGACACCCAGCAGCGTAGCGGCGGCCAGCGTGGGCAGGATCGTGTTCCATTCCAGCGAGGCCGCAAAGCCGATCCAGCCGCTGAACAGCCGCACCATACCGTCGCCCAGCGCAACGCCCGCGACGCCTCCCAGCAAAGCATAGCTGGCGGCTTCCATCAGGAAGATCAAGCAAACCTGCGCGCTTGTGCCGCCCACGGCCTTTAATACGCCGATCTCCCGGCGACGCTCCCGCACGCTGACCAGCAGAATGTTCATCACGCCAATGCCGCCGCTGAGCATACAGACCGCCGCCACACAGGCCAGCACCATGACGAAAATGCGGATCACGGACTTCGCCGCGTCGATCTCCTCCTCCAAGGAAGCAGCCTCAAAAATGCCGCCGCCGGCAGATAGCAGCGTCAGGGCTTCATCAGCCAGCGCTTTTGCCGACGCGCCCTGCGGTACGGCAAGCGTCACCTGCTGCACATGGCCGCCGAAGGTGTCCAGGAACGTCGTCAGGGGCAGATAGGCGGTGCCCTGACAGGCAGTAAACATCTGCACCGCCGCGTCGCTGATGATGCCTATCACCCGCATTTGCCGGTTGCCGATGGTCACACCGCGCTCCAGCAGCGCTTCAGGCTCGTCGGGGGAAAGCGCCTTCGCCAGCGAATGATCCAGCACCGCTACGGACGCGCCCTGCGAAAATTCCCACGGGGCAAAGAAGCGTCCCACCTCCACGTGAAGCGCCTGTACGGCCTCTGCGCTCGCGTCCACACCGGAAAGCTGAGCATAGGCGGGGGCTTCACCGAGCCAGACTGCGCCAAGGGTCGCGGCTCCGGCGCTGGTCTCCGCTCCGATGGCGGCGGCGAGCTGCTGGCTGTCTGCGGCGTTCAGCGTGCGCGGACTGTCCTCGCGGGCGGTGATCCATACCTTGTCCACGCCTAACCGGGCAATTTCAGCCGTTACCTGCGCCTGTCCGGCGTTTCCCAGCGTCCATACGGTCAGAATGGCGGCAATGCCCACGCTGAGTCCGAGGATGGTCAGCAATGTGCGCACCGGGTTTTTCCGCAGATTGAGCACCGACAGCTCCGCCGCGTCCCATAGCTTCAAGGCTGCACCTCCCGCACCCGGCAGCCGGGATATAGATGTTCGTCGCTGCTGACGACTACGGCGGTTCCCTCCGGGAGCGCGACCCATGCGGAAGCGTCGTCCATGGCGATGACCGTGTCCTCTGCCGCCCATGCGCGACCGTCCGAAACCCACCAGAGCGCGTCCTCCTGCGTGATGGCCGTTACGGGCAGCACGGGAACTAGCTCTGCGTGCTGCAGCGTGACCTCCGCGTCCACCTGTGCGCCGAGGGGCAGCGCAAGCCGACGATCTGGGCGCAGCACAATCTCGCAGGTCACTTGACCGGTGGACGCGTCCGTTACGGCGGGGCCGATGCGCTCCACAAGAGCCTCGGCAAGCGCTTCACCCTGCGAAAGAATTCGCGCATGCTGCCCTGCTTGCAGTTTTTCTGCGTCCCGCAGAGCGGCGGTAATGACAACGCGCTGCTCCTCGCCGCTCAGCGCCATGGCGACGGTTCCGGCGGCTACGCCGGAATGTGCTGTGACGTTTACCTGCTGCACCAGACCATCCACCTGTGCGCGAACGGTGAGTGCGGAAAGCTCTGCCTGCGAAAGCGCAAGGCTATCGGCGCGCTCCTCTTCACGCAGGGACTGCGCGGTCTGTGACCATTCTTGAGGTACGGCGCTTAAAGCGGAGACATCTTGCTGAGAAAGCCGGGCGGAGATGGCAGCCTCCTGCATGGTACCGTCCATGCGGAAAAGCGGCTGTCCAGCCAGCACGCGCTCGCCGGGGGAGACGTAGACCTCCGCGACCAGCCCGGCGACAGGAGCCAGCGCGGCATACTCGGTTTCATAGCGCACCCGCCCGCTGAGCGCCAATATACGCTCCACCGACCCCAGACGTACCTGCGCAGTCTGCACGGCAATGGGGGCTTCCTGCCGGGACTGCGGCAGAAGAAGCATTACGGCGACAACCAGCGCCGTGACGGCGACGCAGGCATAGGAGGCCTTGAGTTTTCGCATGGATTCCACCTCGTTTCCTTTTGCACGGGCTAGTTTTACCCAAAGCAGGGCGACTCTTGAACGGGAATATCTGGCGTGAGAAACTTTTTTTCAACAAAAATGGAAAAACTGCCGGGGAACCTCTTGCCAAACGGGGAAAGCTGTGCTATACTAATCTTCGTTGTCACGGCATGGGATTATAGCTCAGTTGGTCAGAGCGCCACGTTGACATCGTGGAGGTCGATGGTTCGAGCCCATTTAATCCCACCAGCTACCGCAAGGCTTTTCGAGGCTTTGCGGTTTTTCTATTTCAACATTATAATGGTGGGGAATGGGAAGCAAATCCAAAAGGAGTTGAAGCATATGCGGATGCAGACAATGAACGGGGGCGAGCTGCCCCGTATTGGCCAGGGTACATGGTTTCTGGGGGAACACCCGGAGCGGGCACAGGAGGAAATGGCTGCGCTGCAGGCGGGCGTTGAGGCGGGCATGACGCTGATCGACACGGCAGAAATGTACGGTAACGGCGCGTCTGAGATTCTGATCGGCAAGGCCATTCGGCACATGGATCGGGATGGGCTGTTTCTGGTCAGCAAGGTCTATCCCAGCAATGCGGGCGGTGCACGGCTGGAGCGCAGCTGCGAGGATTCCCTTCGTCGGCTGGGCACGGACGTGATCGACCTGTACTTGCTGCATTGGCGGGGAAGCATCCCCTTTGCGCGGACGATTGAGGGAATGCGCAAGCTTCAGCAGGAGGGCAAGATCCGCTACTGGGGCGTGAGCAATCTGGATCGGGACGACATGGAGGAGCTTCGCCGTGCGGGCGGCAGCGATTGTCAGGTGGATCAGGTGCTGTATCATCTGGGCTCCCGCGGTGTGGAATACGATCTGCTGCCCTACTTGCAGGAGAAGCACATGCCGATGATGGCCTATTGTCCGCTGGCCCAGGCGGGGTCTCTGCGACGCGGCTTGATGCAGTCGCCTGCAGTGCGCGAAGTGGCGAATCGTCATGGCTGGACGGCCGCGCAGGTGCTGCTGGCCTTTGCCGCGCAGCCGGAGGGTGTGATTGCGATCCCGCGGGCCAGCCGCAAGGAGCATACGCTGCTGAACGCCGCGATGGAGCATGAGCATCTCACGCCTGCGGATATGGAGATTTTGAACGCCGCGTTCCCTGCGCCGGATGATCCGGAACCGCTGGACATTGTGTAAGCGGGATACAGGTGCAAGGCAGGGGAGCGTCATGAAACAGCGATTACGCGTCTGGGGCGAACGGGTGAAGGACTTTTTGTGGCCCATGGGGCGAAGCTGCATGGTTTGCGGGTGTGCCACACGGGTGCAGAGCTTATGCCCGGACTGTTTACAGGCGCTCAAGGATTGTCAGCTATCCCCGGAGGAGGTGCTGGATCGGCGGGTTTCCGAGGCCGATCAGGTATTCAGCGCCCTTGTGTATGGCGGGGTGGCGAAGAAGCTGGTATGGCGGACGAAGTTTGACGCGCTGGAGGAAGCCGGCATTGTGCTGGGGTATCATTTGGCGGTGGCGCTGCAAGCCTACGGCATTACGGGCACGTTGGTGACATGGGTGCCCATGCCGTCGAAGCGGCAGCGGGAGCGCGGCATAGACCATGCGCAGCTATTGGCGAGGGAGGTTGCGCAGAGTCTTGGCGTACCCTGTCGTGCGTTGTTAGCGCGGACGGCCCGCGATCAGGCGGAGCAGCACACGTTATCCCGCGAAGAGCGTCATGAAAATGCCAAGAGAGCCTTTTGTCCCGCACCGGATGCGCCCACTCTTCAAGGTGAACACATTCTCCTAATCGACGACGTTCTGACGACCGGCTCTACCGCGTCCGCCTGTGCCGCCCAACTCCGCGCCATGGGAGCCGCAGCCATCACCGTTGCGACCGTCTGCAAAACGCAAATGGAGGGGTGAGAGGGGCGGCGGAGATTCTGGGGGAGAGGCCGCTTCTCTAAGAGAAGCGCTTCTCCCCCAGA
>USCW01000181.1 GCA_900553315.1 uncultured Eubacteriales bacterium | reverse complement strand
AGAACATACCCTTCTTCATCTCGCCGCCGTACCAGGTGTTGATGATGACCTGCTCGCGGCTGGTGATGTTGAAGGCGGCGCAGGTCTCGGAGTTGAGGCCCAGCTCTTTATAGTTCTCGACCTTGGCCTTGGACGCGTTGTAGACGACGAAGTCCGGCTCGAAGCTTGCAAGCTCCTCCTCGGTCGGGCGGATGAACATATTGGTGACGAAGTGTGCCTGCCATGCGACCTCCATGATGAAGCGGATGGCCATGCGGGTATCCTTGTTCGCGCCGCAGAAGGCATCCACCACAAACAAGCGCTTGTTGGACAGCTCCTTCTTGGCGATGTCCTTCACAGCCTTCCACGCCTCGGGGCTGGCGGGATGGTTGTCGTTCTTATAAGCCTCGCTGGTCCACCACACGGTGTCCTTGGAGGTATCGTCCATCACGATGAACTTATCTTTGGGGGAACGGCCGGTATAAATGCCGGTCATGACGTTCACAGCGCCCAGCTCGCTGACCTGCCCCTTTTCGAAGCCCTCCAGACCGGGCTTGGTCTCTTCCTCAAACAGCATGTCGTAGGAAGGATTGTAGACAATCTCCGTGGTACCGGTGATCCCATACTGTTCCAAATTGATGTTCGCCATCTCAGGATGCAACTCCTTTGTGTTTAACTTTCGGCTGCGAAAGAGCCGCTTTCAGAGCCTGTTAAAAGACAAGCCCTACTATCCACATGATAGCATAATCATCATACCGCATCGCTTCACAAAAATCAATGCCCCAAACCGAAAAAATGTCAAAAAAAAGACAAAATGACAGCATGCGCTTACTGTTCCCCGCAAAAAAACAGCGCCACGGGCACTTTGTGCCCGTGCGCCGCTCCTTAGATGCTCACTCCGCGCCCTGCTTCTGCACCAGAAAGCACTCCGGCGCACCAAGGCCCGCGTTCAGAAATTTCTGATGCAGAGCATTATATTCCTGCGGACGAAGCGCCGCAAAGAAGCTCAGCAGCTTCTCCCGCTCCTCGTCCCCCGCCGCGTGACCCGGATAGGCGCACACGGTCAGCAGCCCGCCCGGACGCAGCAGCGTCAAGGCCGCCTCTACTGCCTGACGGGTCGTCTCCCAATGGGTCGTGATGCGCTTGTCCCCGCCGGGAAGCCAGCCCAGATTGAACATTACCGCATCCACCGGCCCCTGCACGACCTCCGCCATATGCTCATGGCCGAGGCAATGCAGGTCACACCGCACCAAGAGGCCCTTGCTTTCCAGCAGCTTCCGTGAGCTTTCCACCGCGTCCGGCTGAAGGTCGAAGCCGATCACACGACCCGTCTCCCCCACCAGCTCCGCCAGAAAGCAGGTATCGTGTCCGTTGCCCATGGTCGCGTCCACCACGGTATCCCCGGGGCGGATGTGCCTCGCCAGCGCATCCTGCGCCAGATACCGGGCGCTGCGCAGTACAAAGCTCATGCTTACAGCTCCTTCAGCTTTTGAACTTCCTCGTCGGTCAGGTAGCGCCAGTTCCCGCGCTGCAAATCACCCAGCTGCAAGGGGCCGAAGCGCACCCGTTTCAGGCTCACCACCTGATGGCCGATCGCGTCGAACATGCGGCGCACCTGCCGGTTACGGCCCTCATGAATGCTCACCAGCACCGTGGTTGCGAAGGTCTCTTCCTTAATGAGGCGCACCCGTGCCGGGGAGGTCATGCGGCCGTCCAGCATCACGCCGGTCTTGATCCGCATCAGCTCCTCCTGTGTCAGATGGTTGCTCACCTTGGTCAGATAGCTCTTCTCTACCTCATGGCTGGGATGCAGCACCCGCTGGATCACGTCGCCATCGTTGGTCAGCAGCAGCAGACCCTCGCTGTCAAAGTCCAATCGGCCCGCCGGTACCAGCCGCACGGGATATTCCCGGAACTTATCCAGCACCGTGGGACGGCCCTCCGGGTCGCTCACCGTCGTGACCTCGCCAATGGGCTTGTTGTACAGCAGATAATGCTTTTCCTCTTCCAGATGGACGGGCTTGCCGTCCACGGCCACCTGATCGCTCTCCTCCACCTGCACGCCCATTTCCGTAATTTTCTGCTCATTCACCGTCACACGACCCTCAGCAATCAGCTTTTCCGAGGCCCGCCGGGACGCCACGCCGCTCTGAGCCAGATATTTCTGCAAACGCATCAAGCTTTTCCGCTCCCTATCTTCTGCCGCGCAGCCCAAAGGCCCGCCGCCTGTTTCACCTGTTCTTTCACAGAAGCCGCCTGCGCAGCCTCCGCCACATCCATGCAAGCATACCAAAAAAAGCTGAAAAACACAAGAGCGCCGTGAAAAGACTGATAGATTTTTCCGGCTCAGGGATTGAGCCAGAGGGTGAGGTAATGCCGGAATCGACTGGGAAAGTCGTCCCGCGCCACGTCATTCCCCGCGATCAGCTCCGTTTCCGCGACGGTTTCTCCATGCACGACCATTCTCGCCTTGCCGAGAACCTCCCCCCACCTGATTGGTGCGGACAGCGTTTCCGGCAGCTCCACCACCAGCTCCGGCCGACTGTCCCGAAGCGCCGCACCGCCCAGCGCCTCCCGGGGATAGATGGGCAGCAGCACATCGCCGCCGTTCTCCACGGGCATCTCACGAACAAGCTCATTCTCCGTCAGCATGTCAAACCAACTGTATTCCGCAAAGGCCTCGTCCAGCAGACGCGTGGATTCATTGAACCAGTCCGGGCAGTTCAGCACCACGCAGATCAGCTCCATGCCGTCCCGCTTTGCGCTGGACACCAAGCAACGCCCTGCCGCCTTGGTATAGCCTGTTTTCACGCCCGTCGCGCCGGGATAGGTGGTCAGCAGCTTATTTTTGTTGTTCAAAATGCGGTCGTACTTCCGTCCCGGCCATGGAATGCTGGCCCGCGTCGTGGAAACAATCTCCCGAAAGGTATTGCTGCGCAGCGCCTCCCGGGTGATGGTCGCCAAATCGCGGGCGGTGGTATAGTGTCCCTCCTTCGGCAGACCGTGCGGAGTCAGGAAAACCGTGTGCATACACCCCAGCTCCCGGGCCCGAGCCGTCATGCGGGCACAGAACTCCTCCACCGTGCCGCCGATATGCTCGGCAATGGCCACCGCCGCATCGTTGCCGCTGGCCAGCATCAGGCCGTAGAGCATGTCGTGCAACGTCAGCGTTTCACCCGCGCTGAGATAGATGCTCGTTCCCGGCACACCGAAGGCACGTTCGCTGGCCGTTACCAGCTCATCCTGTCGGCCGTTTTCCAGCGCCAGCAGCGCCGTCATGATTTTTGTGGTGGACGCCATGGGGCGCTCTGTCTCAGCGTCGTGGGACAGCAGAACCGTTCCGTTTTGCGCCTCCATGACAATGGCGGAGGCCGCAGCGCTATCCACCTCCTGCGCTGCGGCCCTCCCCGGCCAGAGGCTCAGGAAAATCGCCACCGCGCACAGCAGCTCCACGGCGGTTCCGCGCAGGCGTTTCTGCCTCACGCTTATCCCTCCCCCTGCGTTTGCGCGGACTTTTTATCCTTGTCAAAAATGTGCTTCATGTCCTCCACCACGCTAGGCAGCAGCTCCACCATGCGATCCGCCACCGTCAGCGGCTGAGCGGGCAGCATCCGCACCTCTTCCCCGGAAACGACCAAGAATCCTACCGGCTGCACCGATACTCCTGCGCCGCTTCCGCCTGCAAAGGGAAACGTTCCCTGCTCCATCGGCGGATGCATTCTGCTCTTCTCGCTGCCCGGCAGATCGCCGCCGCCCGTCACGTAGCCGAAGCAGACGCGGCTTACCGGAATGATCGTCGCACCCGTAGCCGCCACCACCGGATCGCCCACGACCGTGTTCACATCCACCATGTCCTTAATGCTGTTCATGGTGCTGTGCATCATTTCTCCAATGGGATGCTCCATTACTGTTCCTCCCTTTTTCTGTGTTCCTCCATGGTCTCGCCCAGCCAAGCGACCGCCGTAAGCACCGCCGCCTCCGCAAGCACCGCCAGCCGCGTTTCCAGCGCAAGGTTCAGCGTAAACGCGCTGTGGCTGCTCCAGAAATCCGGCTGCACGTTCAGCACCACCCTCCGAGGCAGGAGGCCGTTGAGCAGATTCAGCATACCGCAGAGCACAGCCGTCTTGCCAGCGTCCTGCAATGCCAGCAGTGCCTGTACATGCAGCCGCTGCAAATGAATCCCCTGCCTTAGCAGCTTTCGCGCATGATCGGTGCGCAGCAGCGTCCCCAGCACAACCTGCGCCCGAGAAGCGTCCACCGGCGGCGCGGGATGCTCCGGCGCTTCCACCCGGCAGCCGCGCACCAGCATGTG
>USCW01000180.1 GCA_900553315.1 uncultured Eubacteriales bacterium | reverse complement strand
GAGCGCGAGGGAGGGGGCTTCTCTACAGAGAAGCCCCCTCCCTCGCAAAACCATCATAATGTTACCGTTACCGTTGTGCCTTGATCGGGGGTGCTGTCTAGACGAAGATCGGCGGAAAGGATTTGGGCGGCGTGCTTCACAATGGATAGCCCTAAGCCCGTGCCGCCGGTCGCCTTGGAGCGGCTCTTGTCTACGCGGTAAAAGCGCTCAAAAACCTTCTGCTGATGCTCCTTCGGAATGCCAATGCCCGTGTCCTTTACGCATATCCGCACATGACCGTTCACATCATCCAGCAGAATCTCCGCCTGCCCGCCTGGGCGATTGTACTTGATCGCATTGTCCAGTAGATTATAGAGAACCTCACTCAGCAGCGTCGCGTCCGTCGTAACCTCCGGCGCATGACCGCTCACCGATAAACGCACGTCCCGGCGCTCCGCCTTCGCCGCCAGCGCCGCCACCGTGTCCTCCGCCATGCGCTTCACATCTACCGGCTGCGGCTTCAGCTCCAAAGTGCCCTCGTCCAGCTGGGACAAACGCAGAATGTCCTCCACCAGCAATAACATTCGCCCAGCTTCCTTGCGAATCAGGGATAGGAACTTTTCCTCATCCTCCGGACTGGCTGCCAAGTGATTCTCCAATAGCTCCGCATACCCGCTGATTGTCGTCAGGGGCGTGCGCAGCTCATGAGAAACATTCGCCGTGAACTGTCGGCGGCCTTCCTCCGCCTCGTGATCCGCCGTGTCATCCTGCAAAAGCAGCAGCGAACCCTCGCCCTGCCCCACGCGGCTGGCACTCACATAATAGTGCCGCCCCTCCGCATCCATGGCCGCGTGAGCGGTGTCCGAGGTCTCCAATTGCTGCAAAAGCTCCTGCAAAACCACATTGCGGTTCACCTCCAGCAGCGTCGCACGCTCCGGCAGGGGTTCGGGTACGCTGAGAATAAAGTGCGCCGCACCATTCATCGTCACGATCCGCTGATGCCCGTCCAGCACCACCAAGCCCTCGCGCATGTGAGAAAGCAGCGCCTCCTGCTCCTCCTTCTGCATCCTGAGGATGGACATTTGCCGCACGCTTTCCTCCTGCTGCAGATACAGCCGACGCAGAAGCGGCGTAAGCTCCTCATAGCTCTCATTGTCCAAGGGATGCTCCGGGTCAATGGCTGCAATAGGCGCGATCAACGCCTTCGTCGCCCGGGCGGAAAGCAGCGCCGCCAGCAGCACCGCCAAGATCAGCATTCCAATCACCCACGGCAGAAAGCTGGATAACAGCCCCCATACCGTCCGCTGCGGCGCTGCCACACGCAATACCTGCCCGTTTTTCAGCAGCTTCGTGTGATACACCATTTCCTCCGCCAGCGTGCCGGAGTTCCGCCGCACGGTAGCCTCGCCTGATGTGTGCGCCTGAACGATCTCCTCGCGCCCGCCGTGATTTTCCAGCGTCGCCGCGCTGGCATAGTTGTCAAAGGCCACGCTGCCATCCGCGTTGACCAGCGTCACGCGGCGATCCAGCGCCAGCCTTTCCAGCTGCGCCGCGCCGTCGTCGCTGCCCGCCACCACCGAGGCCAGCATCTCCGTCTCCGATTGCAGCGAGCTTTCTAATTGCCGCTGCTCCAGCTGATAAACGCCCAGCACCAGCACCGCCGTGAAAATTGCCAGCACCAGACAGGTCAGCGTCAAAAAACTGTGAAAGATTTTCTTCCGCATTTAATCCTCCATCCGATAGCCCACGCCGCGCACGGTTTGCAGCATCGCCGCACCCGCGCCCAGCTTCTGCCGCAGGGTGCCCATGTGGACGTCCACCGTGCGGGTGTCCCCCGGAAAGTCGATGCCCCATACCATGTCCAGCAGCTTCTCCCGGGTCAGTACAAGCCCCCGATTGCGCATCAGCGTTTCCAGCAGATCAAATTCCTTGCGCGTCAGCGTCACCGCCTCACCCGCAACCGTCACCTGCCGTCGGCTGGCGTCAAGGGTAATATCCCCCGCAGACAGCGTGGACGAGGCCGTCTCCTTGCCGCTGCGGCGAAGCACCGCCTTCACCCGGCTGAGCAGCTCCATGACCCCGAAGGGCTTGACCATGTAATCGTCCGCACCGCTGTCCAGCCCCGTCACCTTGTCCATCTCCGTACCGCGAGCCGTCAGCAGAATCACCGGAACATCCCGCGTCCCAGCATTTTGGCGCAGAAAGCGAAGCAGCGACATACCGTCCTCTCCCGGAAGCATGAGATCCAGCAGCACCAGCTCCGGTTTTGCCTTCGCTACCGCCTGCCGAAACGCCGTGCCCTCCTCAAAGCCCTCCGCCTCAAAGCCCGCTTGACGCAGGGCATATAGAATCAGCTCCCGGATAGCCGCGTCGTCCTCCACCGAATAAATCATGCCAGCGATTCTCCTTTGTATAATCCCGTCACCGCATACTGCACCCACTCGGCCACGTTGGTCGCATGGTCGCCAATGCGCTCAAAATACTTGGCGATCATCAGCATGTCCAGCGCCGCCATACCGCAGTCCGGCTTTTTGCGAATCTGCTCCACCAGCTCCCGCTTTACGTCGAGGAACAGATCGTCCACCATATCGTCCTGCGCAATGACCTTTTCCGCCAGCTTCACGTCCCGCTGCACATATGCGTCAATGGCCCTGTGAACCATCCTGCGAGCCTCCTCCGCCATGGCGGAGATGTGCTCCGGCGGCTCAATGGCGCTTTCCGCCTCCAGCATCGTTACCACCTCGGCAATGTCCGCTGCCTGATCGCCAATGCGCTCCATGTCCGTAATCATCTTCAGCGCCGAGGATACCAAGCGCAGATCCCGCGCCACCGGCTGCTGCATCAAAAGCATCCGTAAGCACAGCGCCTCAATATCCCGCTCCTGCCGATCCACCGCCGGATCGGAGCTCATGATGTCCCGCGCGCGCTCCACGTTGCGGGTCAAAAGCGCCTCGCACGCACCCTCAATGGCCGTCTCCGCCATGGTGCCCATCAAGATCATTTCCTGATTCAGCTTTTCCAGCTGACTGTCAAATCTGCTGCGCATCAGCCAAACCTCCCCGTAATGTAATCCTCGGTGCGCTTGTCTCTGGGGGTGGAGAAGAGCTTGTCCGTCGCATCCTCTTCGACCACCTCGCCAAGCAGGAAGAAGGCCGTCCGATCCGCCACGCGAAGCGCCTGCTGCATGTTGTGCGTGACCATGATGATCGTATAATTTTTCTTCAACTGCATGACAAGTTCCTCTATTTTGCCCGTGGAAATCGGGTCAAGGGCGGAGGTAGGCTCGTCCATCAAAAGCACCTCTGGCTTGACCGCCAGTGCACGGGCAATACACAGCCGCTGCTGCTGACCGCCGGAAAGCCCCAGCGCACTCTTGTTCAGCCGATCCTTTAATTCATCCCAGATCGCCGCCCCCCGCAGGGACTCCTCCACGATCACATCCAGCTTCGCCTTACCGCGAATACCATGCGTGCGCGGGCCATAGGCAATGTTGTCATAGACGCTCATGGGGAAGGGGTTCGGCTTCTGAAACACCATGCCCACACGCTTGCGCAGAAGATTCACGTCCATCTGCGGCGCATAGATGTCCTCCCCATCCAGCGCAATGGTGCCGGTGATCTTGCAGCCGGGCACGAGATCGTTCATGCGGTTCAAAGACTTCAGCAGCGTGCTTTTGCCGCAGCCGCTTGGGCCAATGAAGGCGGTGATCGCACCTTCCGGCAGGTGCAGCTCCACGTCCTTTAAGGCGTGGAAGGTGTCGTAGTATAGGTTTACCTTGGACAGCGTAAATTTATCGGCCATGACGGTTCTCCTTGTTGTAAAAATGCGGAGTTCTTAGGAAACAATGCCCTATCCCAACAGAATGGAGTGTGTATCCACCACCATCCGCGAGGCGGATGGTCCCCCTCCTTCTGCGGAGGGAGGCGTGGGAGTGTGCGCGGCTGGAAATGCAGCGGGTGCAGGGGACAACCAGAGAGCTTGTCCTCAGTCAGCCTATCGGAAAGGCGGTGTATTCAATCTCGGATTGAATATACCGGTCGTTCAAGCGACTTCACTATTCCGCAAGCGGAATAGTGAACCTCTGACAATTCCCTCTGCGGAGGGAGTCTTTTGGAGGGAAGTCGCGCAAAGCCTCCCCTGAAAGGGGAGGCGCCCGCGATCTGCGAGCGGAGGGGTTCGTCCCCCAACGCCGCACGGTCGCGGCGGCTCTGTCAGCCGCCGTGACCTCAACCTACTCGCAGACAACCGCACCCAACTCGCATGGGCGCGAACCTCCAAAAGAGCAACCGAGCCTATTCCCAGCTACTCTTCGGGAGGGGGGCCGGGGGAGGCGCTTCTCTTAGAGAAGC
>USCW01000179.1 GCA_900553315.1 uncultured Eubacteriales bacterium | reverse complement strand
TCGGGAGGGAGCGCGAGGGAGGGGCTTCTCTCAGAGAAGCCGCCTCCCTCGCATACCCCGTTTCTTCTTACATCCACGCGGAGGGGACGGCGAATTCGTGGTAGCGCTGCGCGCCGCCGTTGCGGGAGGCGGGCAGGGGCAGCACATCCAGCTCGGGGATGGAGTTGCGGCGACCGGCCAGATAGTCGGCGATTTCATCGGCGGCATCCTCTAAGCGGCCCTTCGTCGCACCGTAGCGCAGACTGATAACCTCCCAGCCGAAGCGCTTCATGTCACGGTTCCATAGCTCGCGGTGCAGCTGCATCAATTCATTGTACATCTCCACCAGACCGGGAATCGTCTCCTCCACCAGCTCGGTCAGCCATGCACGATCCTTCTCCAAGTACTTCTCGCGCAGATCGCGGCACAGCGTCGCCTTGGCAATCACCACGCCAAACAGCGCGTCCGCATAACGGCACTCCAAATGCTCCTCCGTGTAATTGCGCAGCTTCTGCTTCGCCATAAAGCTCCGCTCAATGATCTGGTCAAAGCTCTCGTCGCCATAGTTCATCATCGGATACAGCGGATCGCACCAGATCAAACCCTTGCCGGGCGCAAGCGCAAAATTGTCAGGATAGAAATCACCGTAGGCTTCATACGCCTCAAAGCTCATGCCCGTCAGACACTCGCTCATGCGCTTCACCTCGTCCATGGAGCACTCCGCACCCTGCCAGCAGCTCTCGGAGAACAGCGGCATCATGCCGGAAGCCAAGAACGCATCCGTCTCCGCACCATCGTCACCCCACAGCGTCGCAAACACCGTGTCAATGTTGTGCTTCGCGCAAGCCTTCAGCGCGGGACGCATGGTCGCCAGCGTCTTTTTCAGGTGCGGAAGAAAACCCGTCCACGTCCAGTTGCCGCCCGCAAATACCGTGCTCTTGCCCATCTTCGCGTGCTCGGTCAGCATCTTGTCGTAGAAGGCCTCGTCTGTGTGATAATAATCCCAATAGCACATTTCCAAATCCTTCGGGATCATGTCAATGACGCTCTGCGGAATGTCCGCTTCCATATCATAGTAATCGTTGATTTTCGACCCCAGACGGAAGAACATGTCGCTCCACATCATGGGCTCATAATGATACTTGCGGCAAATCTCAATGACCCGGTTCAGGTGACGGTTCAGAATGCTGAAGCGATCCTGAATGCCGTGCTTTTCCATGTACCGGCCCAGACCGATGCCATGCGCCTCGTCCATGCCGATGTGAATGCGGCGGGAGCGGATGCAGCCGCTGACCGCAGCAATTTCCGCCTCAATAAAGCGATACACATCCTCGTCGTCCGCCATCAGCACGTCCGGCTGATCGGCCAGCTTGCGGGCGTCCTGCCATTGCAGAAACTGCGCCAAATGCGCCAGCGTCTGAATGCAGGGCACCAGCTCCACGCCCATGCTCTCCGCATAGGCATCGATCTCGCGCAGCTCATCCTGTGTGTAGCGGCCGCGCAGATAACCGAAATATGGATACTCCGGCACTTCGTAGGTGTCCTCGGTATACAGCATCAGGAAATTCATGCCCAGCGCGGACAGCTCGTTGATATAGCGCTTGACCGCCTCCACCGTCATCACCGCGCCGCGGGACATATCCACCATCGCGCCCACGGAATGGAAATGACGTTCCTGCTTCACGTTCAGGGGCAGGGTGTTCTCCTTCACCGCACGAGCCGCCAGAAAGAAGCCGCGGCTCAAAGCACTCAGGTCCTCTGCGGCAATGCTGCCGCCCTCCGCCGTCACGCTGACACACAGTCCGGGAGCCTTTTCACACTTGATGTTCTGCGGCAGGATCGCGCCCGTCAGGCGTTCCACGTTTTCCCTCAGGCGGGAAGCTTCTGCTTGGGTATACATCTCGGTTCCTCCTTGCTTTGTCGCATATCATAAATATAAACGCAAGGGACATCCGTCCCGGGGGTACAAATCATGCGCTGTATGGCGCTTTTACTTCCATACAGACAGAGGCACTCATTCCACGCCGATCCGCGTGCAGGGCACACGCCCCTGCACCAGATCGCTCAAGTGATGCCGCGCATGGCCGATAATCACCGTTGTGCCGCCGCGCACGGATTCCAGCGCATATTCCAGCTTGGCCTTTGCGCCGTTGGCTCCGGCTCGGCTCGCGCCCACGCAGTTCTGCTGCAATGCACGCACCTTGGCCTCCACCTCTTCGACGGTCTTGCCCGTCACGTCCCGCACCAGCGTAGACGGGTCACCGGGCACCTGATAGATGCCCTCAGTCGAGGTCATCAGCACCAGCATTTTCGCCTTCACCAGTCCGGCAATGACAGCGGCTGTCTCGTCATTGTCCACGCACTCATGCACCACATCGCCATTTTTGCGACGGGTCGCCAGCTCCATCTTGCGGTTTTCCTCGTCGCTCACCGGGTCGTTGTAGTTCACAATCGGGATAGTACCCTGCTTCGCCGCACGGATCAGCAGCTTGCGGATATGCTCACGCTTTTCCGGATCGTTGAAGTGGGTATGCTCCACCAGCAGCTGGCGCACGCCGTATTCTGGGGCGATGAACTGCCGATAGTTCTGCATGAGGATGGACTGGCCCTGCGCGGCGTAGTCGGTCTTATCCTGCTCCGGGTCGCCGGTCAGCTCCTTGCCTGTGCGACGGATGTAATCCAGCCGGCCGATCTCTGTTGCGCCGCTCGTCACCCAGATCATGCCGGGCTTCAATTCCCTGCCCAGCCGGGAGAAAATGTTATAGTCAATGTCCTGATCCTCCTTGCGGATCAGGGCCATAGAGCCGATCTTGCCGACCAACTCGAAGGTACAGTCCGCCATGCGCTTTACGCCTCCACTCCATGGTTCAGATCGTTCATCCACTTTCCGCCGCGATAACGCGGCAGACCCACCAGCATTTTAATAACCTCTTCCACCACCGTGCAGACATAGCACAGATACACGGGCCAATGCAGCACCAGCGCCGCAATGCCCACCAGCGGCACGCCCACCACCCACAGGGCCATGGTGTCCAGCAGCATACTGAACACGGTATCGCCGCCAGCGCGGAGGATGCCCACCACGTTGATGCTGTTGATAGCGCGGATCCAAATGGTAAACGAGCCGATGGTCAGGCAGATCACCGCCAGCCCCTTCGCCTCATCCGAGACGTTGAAGGTACCGACCAGCGCCCCCTTCACGCACATCTGCACAACGCCCATGACCAGTCCCACGGCGACACAGGCGAAGATCATGCGGTCGGCGGTGAGGCGTGCGCCCTCCTTATCGTTTGCGCCCAGATGATTGCCCACGAGAATGGCTGAGGCGTTCATGAGACCGTAGATCATGGTAAAAATGAGCTGGTCCACGGTATTCACGATTCCCACTGCAGCCACAGCAGCGTCACCCAGTCGGCCGTAGAACACACTGTACATAGAAGTGCCCATGCTCCACAGCCCCTCATTCGCCACCACAGGCAGCACGGTTTTACCGAAGCGCTTGAGGTAGTCCTTATCGGGCATTTTCCAGTCGCTCCATTGGAACGCGGAGGGCAGCTTCTTGGCATAGGAGCAAATCATGTTAATGGCCAGCGACACGCCCGCGGAGACCACAGTAGCGATTGCCGCGCCCTGCACACCCAACGCAGGAGCGCCGAGGTTGCCGTAGATCAGCACCCAGTTCAAGAAGGTATTCGTCAGAATGGAGCAAATACCCGCGACCATGGGCACAACAGTCTGTCCCGAGGACTTCATGCAGGTTGCGTAGACGTTATCAATCGCGGTAATGAAAAAGCCCGGTGCGACAATAGCAAGGTACTGCAAGGCATAGCCGAAGCTTGCGCCGCGAGGCAGAAAGATGCCGATGACCGTTTCAGGCCACAGCAGCGCGAACCCGCCGAACAGCGCCGCCAGCGCGAGGCCGATGCGGAAGCACAGACCCATGACCCGGCGCATGGACTTTACGTCCTTGGTGCCCCAATGCTGGCTGAAGAAAATGCCGCACCCGGAGCCTGCGCCGAACAGGAACAGTTGGAACACGAACACGTACCGTGTCGCCTGTGTGACCGCCGCGTAAGGCGCGTCGCCCAGCTGACCGATCATCACGCCGTCGATAATATGCAGCGAAGCCGACATCAGGTTCTGCACAACGATCGGCAAACATACCATCAGCAGCTTTCTTAAAAATCCTCGATCCCATCGCACCACCGGCGACGAAAAGAACCGCATAAAACCATCCTTTCAAATTGAGGTGAAGGAACATGCGAGGTGTGCGAGGAAGGCGGCTTCTCTGAGAGAAGCCCCTCCCTCGCGCTCCCTCCCGAAGAGGTAACGTGAGAAGGGTACTCCGGGGGAGGCGGCTTCTCTGAAAGAAGCCCCTCCCCCGGG
>USCW01000178.1 GCA_900553315.1 uncultured Eubacteriales bacterium | reverse complement strand
GTCTGGGGGAGAGGCGCTTCTCTCAGAGAAGCGGCCTCTCCCCCAGAATCTCCCCGGCTCACTTAAACATCCGCTTTTTGTACATAAAGATAAAGGCGAAGAGGGCGCAGATGACGCTGATGCCCATGACGATCCAGAAACCGGCGCTGGACTGGGAGAAGGGAACCGCAACGTTCATGCCCCAGAGAGAGGAAATGATCGTGGGAACCGCCATGACCACCGTCAGGCTGGTCAAAACCTTCATTGTGATGTTCAGATTGTTGCTGATGATGCTCGCAAACGCATCCATTGTGCCGCTCATAATGTCGCGGTAAATGGCGCACATCTCAATGGCCTGCTTGTTCTCGATGATAACGTCCTCCAAAAGATCCGTGTCCTCCGGGAAGCGCTTCATGATTGACTCCTGACGCAGCAGCTTTTCCATGACCAGCTCGTTGCCCTTCAGGGATGTGGAGAAGAATACCAGCGACTTCTCCAGTTTCATCATCTGCAAAAGCTCCTGGTTCCGGCTGCTCTTTTCCAACTGATCCTGTACGTGCATACTCGCCTTGTCGATCTGCTTCAAATAAGCCAGAAAACGACTTGCGTTGCGGTACAGCAGCTGCAGAATGAACCGCGTCCGCTTGAACGTCCAGAAATTGCGCACCCGCTCCTCCGTGAAATCCGCAATGATCGGCGTTTCACGGGTGCAGACCGTGATAATGATCTCGTCCACCAGCACAATGCCCATAGGAATCGTGCTGTAAATATAACCGCTGCCTTCGCTTTCCACATAGGGAATGTCCACGATGATCAGCGTCTGATCTCCGTCGTGCTCAATACGTGCGCTCTCCTCCTCGTCCAGCGCGGCGGCCAGATAGGTCGGGTCAAGGGCGAAGCGCGTGTTCAGTCCGTCAATCTCTTCCTTGGTGGGGTTTTGCAGATGCACCCAGCAGCCCTTTTCCAGCGTGGTGCATTCAATGAGATGATCTTCAACCGTCTTAAAAATTCTGCGCATAATAAAAACGCCTGTCCTTTCTGAAAATCGTATTTTTTCAGGCAGAACAGGCTCCGGAGTGCGCTTATAAATTGTGGGAGCTTTCCGCCTGTGCCGGATGGTAAGTATTACTGTACGGGTCCCCGTCCATGCCGCGGATTCACTCCCTTTTTATGACGTTCTACGCAGTCCGCGTATAAATTTATGATAGCCACTTGCAGGGGAAAAGTCAACGATTTTGCGCAGATTTTTTCACGGAAAGGGAAATGGCGTGCGGGCAGATTTCGCCCCGGCAAGAACGGATTTCTTTCCATTGCCATACAATTCCGCGACGGAAGCATTACAAAAATTTCATATACGGAGTTTCCTGCGTTTGCAGTCCCAGTGCCCGAAAAGACCATTGACAAGCGCGGCAGGGTGCACGTATAATAAAGCCGCTCGCGTTCAAGGAATACCATATATTGTACAATATCTGATATGTAGGCACAATTTATAGTGTATCAGATTCCCTTGGAGAAATAGGAGAGGGGCAGGCACATGACCATGGAGCGCATTATCAAGCGGGACGGCCGCACGGTACCTTTTGACGTTACGAAGATCGAGAACGCCATTGTCAAATCCTTTGAGGACTGCAACAACACCGAGTCCCGGGAGACGGCGGCGCAGCTGGCGCAACTGGTGGTGAAGGAGCTGGAAGAAAACGAAGCGTTGAAGGACGCGCCCACCGTCGAGGACGTGCAGGATACCGTGGAGCGGGTGCTGATCGAGAAGGGCTTTGTCCGCTCTGCCAAGGCGTATATTTTGTATCGCGCCGAGCGCAGCCGCGTCCGGGAAATGAACACTCGACTGATGAAAACCTTCGCGGATATTACCTTCAAGGATGCGCGGGATTCGGACATTAAGCGGGAGAATGCCAACATCAACGGCGACACCGCCATGGGCGCAATGCTGAAGTTCGGCTCCGAGGGTGCGAAGCAGTTCTATGATATGTACGTGCTGGATCCCCGCTTCGCGCAGGCTCACGCAGACGGCGACATCCATATTCACGATAAGGATTTTTATACCCTGACCACCACCTGCTGTCAGATCGAGTTGCGCAGTCTGTTCAAGGACGGCTTTTCCACGGGGCACGGCACCCTGCGCGAGCCCAACGACATTGCCAGCTATGCGGCGCTGGCGTGCATTGCCGTTCAGGCGAACCAGAACGATCAGCACGGCGGCCAGAGCATTGTGGACTTCGACTACGGCATGGCCCCCGGCGTGCAGAAGACGTTTGTGAAGCGGTATCGCGCCAATCTGACCCGTGCGCTGGAGCTGCTGGGCGGCGTGGATACGGCGGAGAATATGACCCGGAAGCTGCTGGACAAGGCGGCGGAGGCGGGCGGCAAACCCACGCTGGAGGAAAACGCCCAGCATCGGGCGGTGCTGCTGTCCCTGCTGACGGAGCAGGTGGGGGATGCGGCGCTGGCAGATCGGATGCTGGCCTTCGCCCAAAAGAAGGCGTGGGAGGAAACAGATCGAGCCACCTATCAGGCCATGGAGGCGCTGATCCATAACCTGAACACCATGAACAGCCGTGCGGGCGCGCAGGTGCCCTTCTCCTCCATCAACTACGGCATGGACACCTCTCCGGAGGGACGCATGGTCATGCGGAACGTGCTGCTGGCGACGGAGGCGGGACTGGGGCACGGCGAAACGCCCATTTTCCCCATTCAGATTTTCCGGGTGAAGTCGGGCGTATCCTTTAACCCCGGAGACCCGAACTACGATCTGTACCGGCTGGCCATCCGTACCAGCGCCAAGCGGCTGTTCCCCAATTTCTCCTTTATCGACGCGCCCTATAATTTGAAATACTACAAGCCCGGTCATCCGGAGACGGAGATCGCCTACATGGGCTGCCGCACCCGCGTGATGGGCAACGTGTACGATCCCGACCGGGAGATCGCGCCCCGCCGGGGTAACCTGTCCTTCACCTCCATCAACCTGCCGCGCATTGCCATCAAGGCAAAGGGCGACGTGCAATGGTTCTTTGAGGAGCTGGAACGCAAAATGGCGCTGGTGACGGAACAATTGGACGAGCGGCTGGCGATCATCAGCAAAAAGAAGGTCAAGAATTTCCCCTTCCTGATGGGGGAGGGTGTGTGGCTGGATTCCGAAAAGCTGGACTGGGAGGACGAGGTAGGCGAGGTGCTCAAGCATGGCACGCTGTCCATCGGCTTCATTGGTTTGGCGGAGGCGCTGAAGGCGCTGCGCGGTGCGCATCACGGCGAGAGTGAGGAAAGCCAGAATCTGGGTCTTGAGATCATCGGCTTCATGCGCAAGTATGTGGACAAGCTCTCTGAGGAGCGGAAGCTGAATTACACGCTGCTGGCGACCCCGGCCGAGGGGCTCAGCGGGCGCTTTGTGCGCCTTGATCGGGAGAAATTCGGCGTGATTCCCGGCGTAACGGATCGGGAGTATTACACCAACAGTTTTCATGTGCCGGTGTATTATCCCTGCTCCGCATTTCACAAGATCAGCGTGGAAGCGCCCTATCATGAGCTGACCAACGCGGGGCATATCAGCTATGTTGAGATGGACGGCGATCCGCTGCAAAATCTGGACGCGTTTGAGAAGATCGTGCGGTTCATGCACGACAAGGGCATCGGCTATGGCTCTATCAATCATCCGGTAGACCGCGACCCGGTGTGCGGCTACAACGGCATTATCGGGGATGAATGTCCCAACTGTCACCGCCGGGAAGATGGACGGCCCTTTGAACGGATTCGCCGCATTACGGGCTATCTGGTGGGTACGCTGGATCGGTTCAACAATGCGAAGCGTGCGGAGGAGCACGACCGGGTGAAGCACGGCGTTTCCGGCACGGAGGCTTGAGCAGATGGAGATACGCATTGCGGGCACGGTGGATGATTCCATTGTGGATGGTCCGGGCATTCGCTACACGGTATTTGTACAGGGCTGTTCGCACCATTGTCCGGGCTGTCACAACCCGCACACGCATGATTTCGCGGGCGGGCGCGTGGTGGATACGGAAGAGATTGTGGCGCAGATGCGGGGAAATCCGCTGCTGGATGGTTTGACGCTTTCCGGTGGGGAGCCTTTTGAGCAGCCCGACGCGTGCGCCGAGCTGGCGCGTCAGGCGCACGCGCTGGGTTTGAACGTTTGGTGCTACACGGGCTACAAATACGAGCAGCTTCTGGCAGGAGATGCGTCGCGTCAAGCCCTCCTATCTGAGCTGGACGTTCTGGTAGACGGCCCATTTCTCCTTGCCGAGCGAAGTCTCGATCTCCTCTACCGCGGCAGCCGCAACCAAAGGCTCATTGATGTGCATACGGGGAGAGAGTGGGGAACTCCGGGGGAGGCGGCTTCTCTATAGAGAAGCCCCTCCCCCGGG
>USCW01000177.1 GCA_900553315.1 uncultured Eubacteriales bacterium | reverse complement strand
TTCCGGGAGGGAGCGCGAGGGAGGGGCCTTTCTCAGAAAGGCCGCCTCCCTCGCAACACCTCGCAACACCCCCGAAACCTCACCAGAATTCTTGCCATGGGCTTCGGCGCATGTTATAATAGATTCGCGTATGCCGATAAGGGATGCGCCCCAAGGATGAAAGGATTCGCGGCGCGGAAAACTGCTGACCGCAGGAGTCGTTCATATTAGCGAGGGTGGCTGCGGCTGCTCTGGCGATCCCTAGGAAGGAGAAACATTCATGCTGGAGTTTATCAAGAAGCTGCTGGGCGGCGGCTCGGAGGCGGCCATTAAAAAGCTGGACAAGACCGCACAGGCGGTGGAGGCCCTCGAGGACGAGTATCGTAAGCTGACCGACGAGCAGCTGCGGGGCAAGACCGACGAATTCAAGGCTCGTCTGGCCAAGGGCGAAACGCTGGACGATCTGCTGCCGGAGGCATTCGCGGCCATCCGCGAGGCAGATGACCGCATTCTGGGAATGCGCCCCTATCATGTGCAGATTCTGGGCGGTATCGTGCTGCATCAGGGCCGCATCGCTGAAATGAAAACAGGCGAGGGCAAAACGCTGGTGGCAACCCTGCCCGCGTATTTGAACGCGCTGACGGGCAAGGGCGTCCATATCGTTACCGTTAACGACTATCTGGCTCGCCGCGATAGCGAGTGGATGGGTAAGGTACATCGGTTCATGGGTCTGTCCGTGGGCCTGATCGTCCATGACATGGAGCCCGCCGACCGCCGCAAGGCCTATGCCTGCGACATTACCTATGGCACGAATAACGAGCTGGGCTTCGATTATCTGCGGGACAACATGGTTATCCGCCAGAGCGATCTGGTGCAGCGAGAGCACGCCTATGCCATCGTGGATGAGGTGGACTCCATCCTGATCGACGAGGCACGTACGCCCCTGATTATCTCCGGTCAGGGCAGTAAATCCACCGAACTGTACGAAAAGGCGGACGCGGTGGTGCGCGCCATGAAGCGGGACGAGCATTATACCGTGGATGAAAAGAAGAAGGCCGTGGCCCTTACCGATGAAGGCGCACAGCGGGTGGAGACTGCCTTCCAGATTGATAACCTGAACGACCCGGATAACAGCGAGCTGAACCACCATATCCATTGCGCCCTGCGTGCCCACGCGCTGATGAAGCGCGACGTGGACTACGTGGTGCAGAACGGTCAGGTGGTTATCGTGGACGAGTTCACGGGCCGCTTGATGGTGGGCCGCCGTTACAGCGAGGGCTTGCATCAGGCCATCGAGGCCAAGGAGCATGTGAAGGTGGAGCGGGAGAGCCGCACGCTGGCAACCATCACCTTCCAGAACTACTTCCGTATGTATGGCAAGCTGGCTGGCATGACCGGTACGGCGAAGACGGAGGAGGGCGAGTTCCAAGCGATTTATTCCTTGGACGTGGTGGAGATCCCCACGAACAAGCCCAATATCCGTAAGGATCTGAACGACCAGGTCTATAAGACCAAGGCCGCTAAGTTCAATGCGGTGCTGGCCTCCATCGAGGAGCATCATAAGACGGGTCAGCCTGTGCTGGTGGGTACTGTGACGGTGGAGACCAGCGAAATGGTCTCCGATATGCTGAAGCGCCGGGGCATTCCCCATGAGGTGCTGAACGCCAAGAACCACGCCAAGGAAGCTGAGATCGTGGCGCAGGCCGGTCACTTCGGAGCCGTGACCATCGCCACCAATATGGCCGGACGCGGCACGGACATTCTGCTGGGCGGCAATCCGGACTTCCTTGCCCGCCGCGCGATGCGTCAGCAGGGCTTTGATGAGGAGATCATCGAGGCCGCCACGGGTCATAATGAGGACGTGCCGCAGGAGATTCTGGATGCGCGTGCGACCTATCAGACGCTGCACAGCGAGTTCAAGCAGAAGACAGACGCGGAGCACGAGCGTGTGCTGCAAACGGGCGGTCTGCATATCATCGGCACCGAACGCCACGAGAGCCGCCGCATTGATAATCAGCTGCGCGGTCGTGCGGGCCGTCAGGGCGATCCCGGCTCCACCCAGTTCTTTATTTCGCTGGAGGACGACCTGATGCGCCTGTTCGGCTCCGAGCGGATCGGCGCGATGGTGGATCGTCTGGGTCTGAAGGACGACGAGCCCCTCGAGGCGGGAATGCTCACCAAGCAGATCGAGAGCGCCCAGAAGCGCATCGAGGGCCGGAACTTCGAGATTCGTAAGAACGTGCTGGAATACGACAACGTGATGAACCGCCAGCGCGAGGTCATTTACGGTCAGCGCCGCCGGGTGCTGCTGGGTGAGAACGTTCACGATTCCATCCTCAAGATGGCGGACAGCGTGATCGACTACGGAATGCAGCACGACTGCGTCAGCGAGGAGCCCAGCGAGTGGAACATGAAGGAGCTGACGAACTATCTGGAAAACCTGTGCCTGCGGCATGCGTTTATTGCCGCCCATGAGGACATGGTGAAGGACGGGGACAAGGACGGTCTGGTCAGCGCCATGCAGGCGGAGGCGCGGGACTTCTATCAGGAGCGCGAAGCGCTTTTGACGGGTCTGGGCGTGGATATGCGGGAGTTTGAGCGCGTGATGCTGCTCAGCGCCGTGGACAACCGCTGGATGGATCACATTGACGCCATGGATCAGCTGCGGGATGGCATCGGCTATCGCGCCTATGCCCAAAAGGACCCCGTGGTGGAATACAAGATTGAATCCGCGCACATGTTTGACGAGCTGATTCACCTGATCCGTGAGGACACGGTGCGCCGCATTTATCAGGCGCGGGTGGAGCGCACGCCCGAGCGTGTGCAGCAGGCGAAGCCGGTGGAGGCGCATTTGGCGGGAGATCAGCCCCGTCAGCCCCGGAAGGTAGCTGCCTCCAAGAAGGTGGGCCGCAATGAGCCTTGCCCCTGCGGCAGCGGCAAGAAGTACAAGAACTGCTGCGGACGGAACGACCCGGAGGCCTGAAGAGGTTCCGCGCCGGGAAGGTTCGGCTAGCCCGGCGGACGCAAGAACGCAACTGTGAAACAAAGAAAGCGGGAACAACGATGATCGAATTGGAACAATACACCACGGATGTGGACGCCGTTCGTCAGCAGATTTTGACGGCGGGCGAGGCTCTGCATGTGGGTCACATGAAGGAGCAGATCGACGAGCTGACGGAGGAAATGAATCAGCCGGAGTTCTGGAATGATCTGGATCGCTCCACGAAGGTGAACCAGAAGCTGGGCCACCTGAAGACCCGGCTGGCGCATTATGAGAAGCTGCTCTCCACCGCAGACGACATTGAGGTCATGATCTCTTTGGCGCAGGAGGAGAACGACGAGAGCATGGTGCAGGAGGTTGGCGAGGAGCTGACCAAGCTGAAGGAGCAGGCGGATGCGCTGGAGCTGGAAACGCTGATGCGCGGCGACTATGACGACTGCGACGCGATTCTGTCCCTGCACGCGGGTGCGGGCGGAACCGAGGCGCAGGACTGGACGCAGATGCTTTACCGCATGTACACGCGCTACTGTGAGAAGATGGGCTTCACGGTAAAGGTGCTTGATCTGCTGGAGGGCGATGAGGCGGGCATTAAGTCCGTAACCTTTGAGGTGAGCGGCGATCACGCCTATGGTTATCTGCGCGGTGAGAAGGGTGTGCATCGCTTGGTGCGCATCAGTCCCTTTGACGCGAACGCTCGTCGGCACACGTCCTTCTCCTCGCTGGACGTTGCGCCTATTTTGGATGACGATAACGATGATATTGAGATCAACATGAAGGATGTGCGTGTGGACACGTACCATTCCAGCGGCGCTGGCGGACAGAACGTGAACAAGACCAGCTCCGCCGTGCGAATGACGCACTTCCCCACGGGCATTGTGGTAGCCTGCCAGACGGAGCGCGATCAGGTACAGAATCGTGCGACCTGCTTGAAGATGCTGAAAGCCCGCTTGCTGGAGCTGCGCGAACGCGAGAAGGAGCAGCAGATGGCGGAGATCGAGGCACTGGCGGATGCGCTGGTATAGCAAGGGTTGGTGCTAGAATATAAGTAGGACATTTCGCATGCAGGCCACAGACCCGCCTATCCCAAAGTGCAAATACAGCCAGTAGCAAATAAATTTGCCACTGGCTGCTTCTGCACTTTGCAGCTATGCGAAACTGTTGATACAAACTGTTGTACAAAAAAAGGCGGAGCTCATAAAGAGCTCCGCCTTTGAACATTCGGTATTCTTATTAAAGCTTTACTACGTTAGCAGCCTGCATTCCACGAGCACCCTCAGTTAAGTCATAGCTTACTGCCTGACCCTCATCGAGAGATTTGAAGCCCTCACCCTGGATAGCGGAGAAGTGAACGAATACATCGTTTCCGTCCTCGCCGGTGATGAAGCCGTAGCCTTTTTCTGCATT
>USCW01000176.1 GCA_900553315.1 uncultured Eubacteriales bacterium | reverse complement strand
GTGCCCACCACGGAATCCGGCGGACGAATCCACACCTCGACCTGCACGGTGGCGGTGCTTCCGGAGGCGGAGGACGTGGAGGTGGACATTGCGCCCAAGGATATTCGCGTGGACGTGTACCGCTCCACGGGCCACGGCGGCCAATGCGTCAATACCACGGACTCGGCGGTACGCATTACGCATCTGCCCACGGGGTTGGTGGTCACGTGTCAGGATCAGAAAAGCCAGTTGAAGAACCGCGACAAGGCTATGCGGGTGCTGAAAAGCCGCCTGTTGGAAAAATACCGCGAGGAAAAGGACGCGGCCTATGCGGAGAACCGCCGCACGCAGGTGGGTACGGGTGACCGCAGCGAGCGCATTCGCACCTATAATTTCCCGCAGGGGCGCGTGACGGATCATCGCATCGGCTTAACCATCTATCGCATTGACGATGTGATGGATGGCGATTTGGATGAAATCATTGACGCGCTGCAAATGGAAGAACAGGCGCGAAAGCTGAAAGAGCTGAATCACTAAAGAAACGGATGCCGAAAGGCATCCGTTTTTTGTGCTTCCCGGCGGATAGCTTGCAAGACCATCGCGGATTTTCTATCATGAAAGCCAGAGAACTGTGGAAGCAAAACGGAATTGGAAACGTTAATCCATTAGGAGCGTGATGAACATGAAGAAACGTGGCTGGATGGTGCTGTTGGCGCTGCTGGGTTCACTGCTGCTGACCTCGGCCATGGCGTGGACGGAAGCGGATTACCGCACGGTGACGGTGGAAGGGCAGGACTACGTACTGGGAAAAAGCACGCTGGCGGATTTTGTAGAGGCGGGCTGGACGCACTACACCGAGGAATCTGACGGCGTGATTCGTCTGCTGGACGAAGCAAACCAGAGCTATATTTATGTGCAGCTGGCGGAGAACGGCGGAGGCCTGATGCAGCGCCCTGTGATCGGGATCGACCTGCAATGGGCAGACGGAGTATCCTACAGCTATTGCGGGCTGTCCGAACCGGACGTATGGACGGAGGTGCAGATGCTTTTCGATACCTATGAGGATGAGGAAGGCGATTTGATCGGCGAAGCAAAGCTGGATACCTGCACCATCTATATGCTGACTGCGGGAACTCGCCTGTCGCTCTTTTACGATGGCGAAACATCCGCAGCGGCAGCGCCCGCAGAGACAGGAACGCTTACGGATGATGACCTTGTGCTCAAGCCTACGGCGGCGCAGAGCGTGACTTATGTGACCTATACCCAGCCGGACGGGGATTTCACCATGCAGATTCCCGCAGGGTGGGAGGTCACGACCACCGGCGACTATATCAGCTACGTTCTTGCCGCCTATGACCCGGCAAATGCTGCGCGGGGGCTGCTCATTCAGCTTGCGGGCGTAGGCTTTCAGTCGGCGGATGCGGTGGCGCTGATGGAGCAGAGCTATGGCGTTCACTTTCCGGTGATGCCGGAGGCGACCACGGAGGGATACTTTGAGAGCTGGCATACAGAGGTGGGCGGCACGTTTACGGTGTTGGAAAACCTCGGCAAGCTGGGGGATGCGGAGGTGCTGCACGCTCGCGCCGCTATTGACGGCGTGGAGCTGGAGGGCCTCTACACAGCCAGCGTGGCCAGCTTGGAGTACAACATGGGCATCAACCTTTCCATGACGCTGGGCACGGGGATTCAAATGCTGACTGCACCCGTTGGGGAGCTGCGAGCATGGCTGCCTGTGCTGAGCACCTGCGCGGGTTCACTGCAATTCAGCGAGGCCTTCATGCAGGCGCGTCAGGCCCAATGGCAGCAGACCATGGGCATGAGCCAGCGATTGAGCCAAGATTGGCAGGAGACGTCCGACGGCCTGCTGGACGCGTGGCAGCGGCGCTCGGACAGCATGGATATTCAAATGCAGGAGCAGAGCGATGCGACCTTGGGCTATGACCGGGTGGTGGACACGGAGACGGGCAAGGTGTACCGCGTGGAGAATGGGCTGATGGACAGCTATGACGGTACGCGCTTGCAGCGCTTGGAGGATCATTCGCCGCTGTATCAGCAGCCGCTGGCGGGAAGCATTGAGCGGAAATAAGGGCAGTTCGCCTCCGAGGCAGGAATGCTCCGGAGGCTTTTTCGTGGGGGGAAAGTATTGACAGGCTTTGGGGGTTCGCGGTATCATGAACTCCGTTATCTGCTTGAAGAAATGTGGGCTGCATGATGGAGCATCGTATTTATCTGGATTATAGCGCCAACACGCCTGTGGATGCGGACGTGCTGGCGTGCTTTTGTGAAACGGAGCGGCGCTGCATAGGCAACGCCAACGCTAAGCACAGCGCGGGCCGCGAGTCCAAGGAAGTTTTGACGGACAGCCTGAACCGCATGGCGGCGGCGCTGGGCGCACAGCCGTCGGAGGTGATTTTGACCTCCGGGGCCAGCGAGGCCAACAATACCGCCATGAAGGGCATTCTGCGGGCCTCCCGGCATGTGGGGCGGCATGTGATTACCTCGGCATTGGAGCACGCCTCGGTCAGCGGTTGTCTGACGGCTATGCAGGAGCAGGGCGCAGATATCGATGTGGTAAGCGTAGGCCGGGACGGCCGAGTGGACGTGGAGGAGCTGGCGGGGCTGCTGCGCCGGGATACGGTGCTGGTGACGCTGCCCATGGTGGACAGCGAGTTGGGCGTGATACAGCCGGTGCAGGAGGTCGCGGCGCTGCTGAAGGACTATCCGAATTGCTGTCTGCATGTGGACGCGACACAGGCGGTGGGCAAGATCCCCGTGACCTTTGCGAATGCGGACACGATGAGCCTTGCGGCGCATAAATTCTATGGCTTGAATGGCTCCGGACTGCTGCTCAAGCGGGAAAAGCTGGCCATGGAGCCGTTGATTCACGGCGGTGCGAGCGCGTCCCTCTATCGCAGCGGCACGCCGCCGGTAGGGCTGACTGCGGCGCTGGCGCTGGCCTTGGAGAAGGCGACCGCCGCCCAGCCGGAGCGGCTCGCCTATGTGCGCATGCTGAACGATCAGCTTCGTACAGCCTTGACGGTCTATTCCCGCGTGCAGATCAACAGTCCCGACCATGCGGTGCCGCACATCCTGAACCTGAGCGTCCAGGGCGTGCGAGGAAGCGCCTTCGCACAGGCGCTGGATGCGCGGGACGTATGTGTGTCGGTGAAGTCGGCCTGTTCGGTGGAGGGTACGCCGTCCCGGGTAGTATTTGCCGTCAGCCGGGACAAGCAGCGGGCGATGAATTCCTTCCGCATCAGCCTCAGCCACCTGACCACGCAGGAGGAGCTGACGCGTTTTTTGACCCAATTCGACGCATGTTATAAGGAGCTGATCCGATGAGCCGGGAGCTGACGTTTGCCGAGCGGGTGGAGCGCAGCCTGATTACTACCTACCGCAAGGAGCTATGGAAACCGTTTATTTTAGCGGTAAAGCGCTATGAGCTGATTCAGGCAGGGGATAAAATCGCCGTGTGCATCTCCGGTGGCAAGGACTCCATGCTGATGGCGAAGCTGATGCAGGAGCTGCAAAAGCATACGAATGTCCCCTTCGAGGCGGTCTATCTGGTGATGGATCCCGGCTATAACGAGATCAACCGGCGAAAGATCGAGCAGAACGCTGCCCTGCTGGAGGTGCCGATCACTATCTTTGAAACGAACGTGTTCGAGGTGGCCAACGGCAGCGAGAAGAACCCCTGCTATCTCTGTGCTCGAATGCGCCGGGGCTGTCTGTACAGCAAGGCCAAGGAGCTGGGCTGCAACAAGGTCGCGCTGGGACACCATTTCAACGACGTGATCGAAACGACGGTCATGGGTATGTTCTACGGCGCACAGCTGCAAGCCATGCTGCCGAAGCTGCACAGCGACAACTTTGAGGGCATGGAGCTGATCCGCCCCATGTACTGCATCCATGAGGATGATATCATTCGCTGGAAGAACGCCCACGAGCTGGAATTCATCCAATGCGCGTGCCGCTTCACCGAGAATTGCACCATGTGCGACAATGGCGGCGGCGGTTCCAAGCGGCAGGAGGTCAAGGTGCTGCTCAAGCGGCTGAGGAAGGACAGCCCGGACATTGAGAAGAGCATCTTCAACAGTATCCATGCCGTGTGTCTGGACACTATGCCCGGATGGAAATCCGGCGGGCAGGAGCACAGCTTTCTGGAGCATTATAACGATGATAAATGAAGGAAGTCGCGGAAAATGCACAGCGCACTTCCGCGACCCCTTTTAAATTCTCCCCAAAACGCAAAAGTTCCCGGCGGCTCTGTCAGCCGCCGGGAACACGCACATCTTCAAAGGAACCGCCCCGCTCCTTCGCAGGGGGAACCAAGTTAGCCAAAACCAACCAACTCGAACCCCAGCCGCTCTTCGGGAGAGAGGGGTCTGGGGGGAGAGGCGCTTCTCTCAGAGAA
>USCW01000175.1 GCA_900553315.1 uncultured Eubacteriales bacterium | reverse complement strand
GGGGGTCCGGGGGAGGGGCTTCTCTATAGAGAAGCCCCTCCCCCGGAGTACCTCACCTCACTCCTGTGCGAGACACAAGCTTTGTGGTGAGGTAGAGGAGAGCTACGTTGAGGGGGTATTGGGCGATGTTTTTGAGGGCGCGAGCTGGGAAGGTCGCCAGAACGCCGCTGCCTTGGAGCATCCAGAGCCAGAGGGTGTTCAAGCCAATGTTGCAAATGAGCGTCACGGGCAGGATCGTCAGCGCCGCACGCCAGAGCTTCGGCTCACGACGATAGAGCCACAAGCCGTAATTGATGCCCGCCAGCGCCGCCGTGATCGTAAAGCCCGGGAACAACGCTCCCGACGGAAAAAGCGTCGCGCCCAGCAGATCGCCGCAGACCGCTACCAGCATACTGCAAAAGGGACCCATCAGCATCCCAGCCACCGCCGTGGGCAGAAAGCCCAGATTCAGCCGCAGGGATGGGCTCAACTGAATGTTCATCATGCGGCTGAGCACGATCTGCATCGCCAGCAGCACACCCATCATACATAACCGCTTCGGCGTGAGCCGAAACCATTCGCGCCAAGCCTTACCTTGCTTTTCAACCATGCAAAAAACGCCTCCTTCAAATCAGGTACACAAAGAACTGATCCGCAAAAAGGCGTCGCTCATCCAGCGCAGTGGGATGCGGCTGTGGCACCGCGGCGGAGAAACCGCCTTCGTCCCATGACAACTCCCCGTTCATGAGCACTTGACGCGCCAAAGCCTACTCTGCCAATCTTGGATCGCAGGAACAGTATCATGATACGACAAAAGGCGCGATTTTGCAAGTGATTCACATTTTCAACGTAATTTCTCCCCGCTGCACAAAAATTTGCGAATTTTTTCCGCAGAGCGCTTGCTTTTGGGTGCATGACCTGCTATAATTTCATCTTGGCACATCCTTGCACCGTGCATTGCCGCGGTGCCATACGTCCATGAGGAGGTGAAAGGTAATGAATAGGTATGAACTGACCTACATCATCGACACCGGGCTGGAGGAGACTGCTCGTAAGGAGCTGATCGAAAAGATCTCTCAGCTGATCGCTGCCAACGGCGGCGAGGTGGAAAAGGTCGATGAGACTTGGGGCAAGCGTCGTCTGGCCTACGCGATCAACTACAAGACCGAGGGCTGGTACGTTCTGGTGACCTTGAAGGCTCCCTCTGCGCTGCCTCGTGAGATCGAGCGTAATCTGGGCAACATGGAAGCAATTCTCCGCTATCTGTTTGTCAAGCTGGAGGAGAAGCGCAGCAATGTGAAGCCCCGTCCCGTGCGCGTGGCTCCCGCTGTGGAGACTGCCGCTGAGGCTGCTCCCGCTGCGGAGACCGCCGAGACCGCTCCCGCTCAGGCCGAGTAAGGCTGTTTGAGGTGGAAGCATGAATAAGATCATTTTGATCGGCAATCTGACCAGAGATCCTGAACTGCGGACAACGCCGAATGGCTATAACGTGTGTGATTTCACCATTGCGGTGAACAAGCGTCGCTATAGTCAGCAGCAGCAGCAGGGGGGCCAGCAGAACGATGCGGATTTCTTCCGTATCCATGCGTGGCGTCAGCTGGGCGAAAATTGCCAGAAGTATCTGGCTAAGGGCCGCAAGGTCTTTGTGACCGGCCCTCTGGAAGCCCGGACTTATCAGGCAAACGACGGTACGACCCGCGTTTCTCTGGAAGTGACTGCCGAAGATGTCGAGTTTCTTACCAGCCGTGCTGAAGCTGAGGCAATGGGCTCTTCTGTTCCTGCCAATAATGCGGGCGTTACGGCCACGAGCAGCGGTTTCACCGCTGTGGAAACCGACGAACTGCCGTTTTAACGCTTGATCGTAAGGAGGGAATCCCATGTCTGAAGAACGTGGCGAAAGAAGACCGCGTCCCCGCGGAGGCCGTCGGCCCCGTCGGAAGGTATGCAGCTTCTGTGTGGATAAGATCGAATACATCGACTACAAGGACATCAACCGTCTGCGCCGCTTCACCAACGAGCGCGGCAAGATCCTGCCCCGTCGTATGAGCGGCAACTGCGCCAAGCATCAGCGTCAGCTGAGCGAGGCCATCAAGCGCGCCCGTGCCATCGCGCTGCTGCCCTTCACGGTGGATTGATGTATCGCACAAAAAAAGCGGCGAAAGCCGCTTTTTTTGTATTTTGGAGGCGCTTCTCCGCTCCTCTGCCGGGAAGAAAAGCTGGTGCTCAGACGTTGTTTTGAATGAGCACGGAAACATGCAGAATCTCCCATTTTATGCGAAAAATAGTGCTTGCATCAGTATGGTTCCTGCATGTACAATAGATACACGGCGGAGTCGCTGCCGCCAGAGGGAAAGGAAAGGGATCATCATGAAGAAGAAACGCGCCGCAAAGGTGCTTGCGCTGGCCCTGCTCTTGGGGCTGTGCCTGTGGCTGACAGGCTGCTATATTCCCCCGGATCAGATTACCGACGACGCCCAGAACATGACCATTGGCGCGAATAATCTCCCCTTCAATACCCTCGCGCCGACAGAAGCTCCCGCGACCGCGACGCCGACGCCTAATCCTGTGGTATCGAATACCGACGGCATTGACATCGGCAGCAACACCGGCAGCGAGCCCACGGCCACCGTGGACTGGAACGCGGGTTGGGGGCCCACCGAGAACGGCACGGATACGCCGACCACTCGCCCTACCGGCATTACGGTGATTACCAGCGCCCCCACGAACACGCCTCGGGCGACGAATACCCCAGCGCCTACTTCGTCCTCCCTGCGCAACGGTTCTACCGGCACCGCCGTGAAGACCCTGCAGGAGCGGCTGAAGAAGCTGGGTTATTATACCGGCTCTGTGGACGGCAAGTACGGAGACGGTACCGAAGCAGCCGTGAAGGCCTTTCAGGAGGCCAATGGCCTGAGCGCTGACGGTGTGGCGGGCACGCGCACCATTAACAAGCTTTATAGCGACAACGCGGTTGCCGCGTCCAGCGGCAGCAACTCCGGAAGCAATTCCGGCAGCGGCACCTCGACGGTCACGTCTGCGCCGAGCCGCACCGCGACTCCGCGGCCTACGGCGACCCCTAACCTGAGCCGTGATTATTACCTGAAGGTTGGCCTGACCGGCAAGAAGGTCACGACGCTGCAAAACCGGCTGATCGAGTTGGGGTGGATGGCCGGCAAGGCGGACGGTACCTTCGGCGGCGCGACGGAGGCTGCGGTAAAGGCGTTCCAGAAGAAGACCTCCGGTCTGTGGGATGATGGCATTGCGGGCCCCGACACGCTGAAAGCGCTGTATTCCTCCTCGGCGGCGAAGTCCTCTTCTCCCGTGTCCTCGATTGGGGAGACGCTGGAGAACGGCTCCCAGGGCGACGCGGTGCGCGCGCTGCAAAAGCGGCTCAAGACGTTGGGGTATCTCTCCGGCAACGCGGACGGCTCCTTTGGCGCAGCGACGCAGGCTGCGGTAACGGCCTTCCAGCAGAAGAATGGTCTGACCGCAGACGGCAAGGCGGGCACGGCGACGCTGAACGCGCTGTACAGCTCGGATGCGATTGCATCCAATGGGAGCTCCAGCAGCGGAAGCGATGCCAGCAGCGGCGATAGCAGCAGCACTTCCTCCTCCGTGACCTTGCAGGAGGGTGATACGGGCGACGCGGTGAAGCGGCTTCAGCAGCAGCTGAAAAAGCTGGGCTATTATTCCGGCTCCGTGGATGGCAGCTATGGGAGCGGCACGGTTGCGGCGGTGCAGAGCTTCCAGCGGATGAACAATCTGACGGTAGACGGCAAGGCAGGCCCCGCAACGCAGAGCGCGTTATACGGCGGCAACGCCACCTCGGCCAGCTACAGCAGTCTGCGGGAATATGACGAGGGCACGGCGGTAACGAATCTGCAATATGCGCTCTATGAGCTAGGCTATTACGACGGCAAGATCAACGGTATATACGGCAGCACGACGAAGGATGCGGTGCGGCAGTTTCAGATCAACAACGGTCTAAGCGTGGACGGTGTTGCCGGGAGCAGCACGCTGAAGGTATTATATTCGGGCAGCGCAGCAAGCGTCTCCGCACCCACCACGACCTACACGACGCTTCGCTACGGCGATAAGGGTGACGAGGTGGTGCAGCTTCAGGATGCGCTCTTCGGTCTGGGCTACATGGTCACGGAGGCGACCGGCGTTTACGACGATCTCACCGTTGCGGCGGTAACGACCTTCCAGCAGCGCAACGGTCTCAACGCCGACGGTGTAGCCGGTTCCGACACCCAGCGCGTTCTCTATTCCAGCGGCGCAATAAGGTATTGAATGTTTTGCGAGGGAGGGGGCTTCTCTGTAGAGAAGCCCCCTCCCTCGCGCTCCCTTCCGAAGAGATTACGTTGGGGAGATTCTGGGGGGGAGAGGCGGCTTCTCTGAGAGAAGCCCCTCTCCCCCCAGA
>USCW01000174.1 GCA_900553315.1 uncultured Eubacteriales bacterium | reverse complement strand
GGCTTCTCTATCAGAGAAGCCCCCTCCCTCGCAAATTCACTTACTCTTCGGTATTTGTCGTAGTTCCCAGATAGACGTTGCCCTCGTCGGTGTAGACCACGTCGGCGTCGGCAAGCCACGCGTCCATGGTGTTGGCGTAGAGGGTCTGCTGCTTTTTGGAAACCAGATTAGCTGTGATGGTTGCCTTCAGCTCGTCGGTGAACTCCACGGGGCCCGCGGGCACATCGCGCACATAGCACACAATGTACACACCGTACTCGCCCGCGTAGGGCTCGGATACATCGCCTACATTGTTCACGGAGAAGGCCGCCTTCACAAAGGCCGGGTCATAACGAATGCTGTCCATATGAACGCTGTAGCCGTCGGTCTTGGTGGGCTCCTGTTTCATGCCCGGGTCCGTGCCGTACTCGGCTACCAGATCCGCAAAGGGCACGCCGTCCGCCAGCTTCGCCTTGATCTCGTCAATGGTGTCCTGCACGGAAGCGATCACCGCCGCGTAGGCCGCGTCTACATCCTCCTGCGTCACAGGCTCCGCCGTGGGTTCGGGCTCGGCAGTGGGCTCCGTATCCGCCGCGTCAGTCGCCGCCGCATCGGGCGCGTCCGTCGCTTCGGTGGTCTCGGTGTCTGTGTCCTTGTCCGCCTCGTCCTGCGCCTCTTCCAGCGCCGCCTGCTTGGCCTTGTAGTTGTTCAGAATGTCGTCGTCCACGGACAGCAGAATGTGGGTCACGCCACGATAGCCTTCGGGGGTATAGTAGGGCGTTTGGCCATAATAATACATGGCCATTTCGTAGCTGGAAACATCCTCGGCGTAGGTCGCCTTGTCGCTTTCCACCTGCGCGTCGAAGGCCGCCTGAACCTCCTCGTCTGTCGTCTGGGCATCCTTGACCATGTCCTCATACATCCGGTCATAGGTCAGGCTGTTCTTGCTGTACTCCAGGTACGCGTCCAGCGTGTAGCCCTGCTCCGCCAGCGCGGCAATCGCTTCGTCACGGGCGGCCGCTTTGTCCGCGTCGGTGGCATCCTCCGCCAGCGTGATGTTGGAGGAAATATAGTTCTCGATTCGCGCATCAAACTGGGTCTGCGCATCCTCCGTCAGCTCCGCCTCTTCCTCGGCGGTGAACTGATCGAAGCCCAGCTCGTGCGCCTTCTGATAGAACAGGGTCTGCTCCACGCTGCCCTGAATGGCCATGGACTGGATCTGCGAGGCCAGGCTGCTGTTGGTGATGTCGTAGCCCTGAGAATAGAGGTAGTACGAGATCTGGTAGGCGTAGGCGTCCACATCGGACTGCATGACGTTCTCGCCGTTGACCGTGGCCAGCACAGCGTTTTCGGCCTGCTGCTTCTCGTCGGTCGCAACCGTCTCGGCCTGTACCTGCGCATCCTCGGCGGCGGCAGTATCAGTGGTTTCGGCAAAGGCGGACACAGCCAGCATGGACAGCGTCATCACCATTGCCACGAAGCGGGTCAATTTCTTCATTGCATGGTATCCTTTCTTCTTCGCACGCGGCAAGGCGCACGGTTCGATAGATCTATTATGGCACGATTCCGCCGAAGGCGCAAGGCTTGCGGCACGCTCAGGGGAAAAGTTACAGCCCGTTCACAACTTGTCTGCATCGAAAAGGGCCCCGCACCCGGCTGATTCCAGCCGCAATGCGGGGACGCTGCTATTTTACTTCAGAAGATTATTGTTCTCAAAGTAGTCGATGCGCATGGCGTGACGCACCTCGGCCAGCGTCTTGGCGGCGGTGGCTTCGGCCTTCTTGCTGCCCTCGCGCAGCAGCTCATACACGTCGGGCAGACGCTGCTCCCACATTTTGCGGCGCTCGCGGATGGGGCGCAGTTCCTCCTGCATCACGTTGTTCAGGAACTTCTTCACCTTCACATCGCCCAGACCGCCGCGCTGATAGTGGGCCTTCAACTCATCCAGCCCGCTGTATTCCGGCAGGAACTCCGCAAAATGCTCCGGACGGCTGAACGCATCCAGATAAATGAACACGGGGTTGCCCTCGACCTGCCCGGGGTCGCTGACCTTCAGGTGGTTGGGGTCGGTGAACATGGACATGACCTTGGTCTTGATGTCCTCAGGCTCCTCGGAAAGATAGATGCAGTTGCCCAGGGACTTGCTCATCTTTGCCTTGCCATCGATGCCGGGCAGACGCAGACAGGCCTTGTTGCTGGGCAGGATGATCTTGGGATCGGTCAGCGTTTCGCCGTATACGCTGTTGAACTTATGCACGATCTCGCTGCATTGCTCCAGCATGGGCATCTGATCCTCGCCCACGGGCACGGCGGTGGCGTGGAACGCGGTGATATCCGCCGCCTGGGAGATGGGGTAGCAGAAGAAGCCCACGGGAATGCTGGCCTCGAAGTTCCGCATCTGGATTTCCGCCTTTACGGTGGGGTTGCGCTGCACGCGGGAGACGGTGACCAGATTCATGTAGTAGAAGGTCAGCTCGGTCAGCTCCGGCACCATGGACTGAATAAAGATGGTGGACTTTTCCGGGTCAATGCCCGCGGCGAGGTAGTCCAGCGCCACCTGCATGATATTCTGCCGCACCTTTTCGGGATACTCGGCGTTATCGGTCAGGGCTTGCGCGTCGGCGATCATAATGTAGATTTCATCGAATTTGCCGGAATTTTGCAGGGCTACGCGCTCCTTCAGGGAGCCGACATAATGGCCCACATGCAGCCGACCGGTGGGGCGGTCGCCGGTCAGGATAATTTGTTTCATGCGTATTGCTTCCTTTCCGCTTACGAAACTTGGCGCGAGGGACGCACCGATGCTTCCATTATAGGCGGAGAGGTTTTGAACGTCAACCTTTTCTGCATGGGCGGACGGTGAGATTTTTTACGAAAATCCATCTGCTTTGTCGCGCGAAGAGAAAATGTGAAATTATTTTCGAAAACGTCTGGATTTTCTGATACATTTCCTGTATAATCATGCGAAAGCATCCGATTTCTGGACAGCTTGGTACCTAATAACACAAGAGGGAGGCTCGTAGGTATGAAGAAACGACTCAGCGCAAGGGAGTACGTGCTTGTAGCCAGCATGTTATTTGGACTATTTTTTGGGGCTGGCAACCTGATTTTCCCCGTCTACATGGGACAGATGGCGGGCCATCGAGTATGGTCTGCGATTCCCGGCTTTCTGATTACCGGCGTAGGTCTGCCGCTGATGGCGGTGGCGGCGCTGGGCATCAGCCGTTCCAATGGACTGTACGATCTAAGCAGCAAGGTCAGCAAGCCTTATGGCATGTTTTTCACCTGTCTGTTGTATTTAACGATTGGGCCGTTTTTCGCCATTCCTCGCTGCGCGACGACCTCCTTCACGGTAGGCTTGGAGCATCTTCTGCCGGAGAGCAGCGCCGGCACGTGGCTATTGATCTTTTCCTTGGTGTTCTTTGCGGCGGCGCTCTGGTTCTCGCTGCGTCCGGGGAAGATTTTAACGTGGGTTGGCAAGCTGCTGAATCCGACCTTTTTAGCGTTTTTGGCGGTATTGGTGATTGTCTCCATGCTTTCGCCCACGGCGCAGGTTTCCGAGGTCGCGCCGCAGGGGGAATATGCCGCGAAGCCCTTCATGACGGGTTTTCTTGAAGGCTACAACACCATGGACGCGCTAGCTGGCTTGGCCTTTGGCATTATTGTGGTGCAGGTGATCCGCAATTTGGGCGTAGAGGACGCGGGTGCGGTTGCGGGCAGCACGGTACGTGCGGGCATTTTCAGCAGTCTGTTGATGGCGATGATTTACGTGCTGGTGACGCTGATGGGTGTGCAGAGCCGCGGTGCGCTGGAGGCAGCGGAGAACGGCGCCGTAGCCTTTCCGCAGATCGCGCAGCTGTATCTGGGCACGGCGGGTCAGGTGATTCTGTCTATTACGGTAACGGTAGCCTGTCTGAAGACGTCGGTCGGTCTTATCACCAGTTGTGCGGAGACATTTGCGGGCATGTTCCCGTCTGGGCCGAGCTATCGCGTGTGGGCGATCATTTTCAGCGTGGTATCCTTCCTGTTTGCGAACTTTGGTTTGAGCACGATCATTGAATACGCGGTGCCGGTTTTGATGTTCCTGTATCCGCTGGCGATCACGCTGATCCTGCTGGCGCTGTTCAGCCGCTTCTTTGGTCACGACCGTTCTGTTTACTGCTGGGTCACGGGCTTTACGCTGGTTGCGGCGGTCTACGATCTCCTCCGTACGCTTCCCCCGACCCTCCGTGCGACCCTCTATCTGAACGGCGTCATCTCCGCCGTCGGCAGCGTTCTTCCGCTCTCTTCCCTAGGCCTTGGCTGGGTCTGCCCCGCCGCCCTGGGACTTATCATTGGACTGATTATTCATAAGAGAAAGGCTGCGTGAGGGAGACGCTGGGGGAGAGGCCGCTTCTCTAAGAGAAGCGCCTCTCCCCCAGCCCCCC
>USCW01000173.1 GCA_900553315.1 uncultured Eubacteriales bacterium | reverse complement strand
AGGGGGTCTGGGGGAGAGGCGCTTCTCTTAGAGAAGCGGCCTCTCCCCCAGAAGCTCCCGTTCACTTCCTTACATCATGTTGGCGGGGTTGACTTCGAGCCATGTGTCGGTGCTTTCGCAGGGGGTGCGGGCGAGGGCGGAGACGGCGGCTAGGAAGCCGTCGGTTTCGGCCTTGACGAAGAGCTTGAAGAGCACTTGATAGCGACTCTTGCCGCGAAGAAGCTTCACGGGAGCCGCGTCCATGCGGAGTAAAAGCACGTGCTTTTTCCAGAGGGGATGCTCTGTCAAAAGCTGCTGACAGGCGTTGTAAAGCATCACCGTCCGCTGCTGCGCCGCTTCGTCGCTGTATGCCTCGACCAATAGACGCGCCATCAGCGTGAAGGGCGGGTATAGGCCGGTGCGGCGAAGACTGAACTCCTCCTCAAAAAAGGAACGATAGTCCTGCCGGGCGGCGGCCTGAATCGTGGGATCCTCCGGCTTGTAGGTCTGGATCAATACATGACCGGGCAGAGCGCCGCGTCCCGCCCGGCCTGCGACCTGCGTCAAAAGCTGAAAGGTGCGCTCCCGGGCACGGTAGTCCGGGAGATTCAGCGTCATGTCCGCCGCAATCACACCCACCAGCGTCACGCGCGGAAAATCTAACCCCTTGGCAATCATCTGCGTGCCCACAAGCACCTTTGCTCGACCGGAACGAAACTCGTCCAGCAGCTTCTCGTGACCATCCTTGCCGGAGGTTGTGTCAATGTCCATGCGAACCACGGGAACACCGGGAAGCAGCTTGTGCAGCTCCTCCTCGACCTTCTGCGTGCCCGCACCAAAATAGCGAATGTAGGAGCTGCCGCACTTGGGACATTTCTGCGGCGGCGCGACCTGATAACCGCAGTAGTGACAATGCAGCATCCCGTCGCCGCCGGAAACATGATAGGTCATGGCTACATCGCAATTGGGACACTTCATCACGTGACCGCAGGCGCGACAGCTGATGAAGGAATTGTAGCCCCGGCGATTCATCAGGAGCATGGCCTGTTCGCCCCGCTCCACACATTGCTTCAGCGCAGACGCAAGAGCGCTGCTGAAAATGGAACGGTTGCCGCTGTCCAGCTCGCGGCGCATGTCGATGACCTCAACCTCGGGCATGGGGCGGTTCATCACGCGGCCTGGCATTTCCAGCAGCGTGTAATCCCCGCGGCGAGCCTTGGCAAAGGAAAGAATGCTGGGGGTGGCGCTGCTCAAAAGCAGGGTCGCGTTTTCTATCTGACAGCGGAAGGCGGCCACGTCCCGCGCATCATAGCGGGGGTGACGGTCGCTGAGATAGGTCTGCTCGTGCTCCTCGTCCACCACAATAAGACCCAAACGGTCTAAGGGCGCGAATACGGCAGAGCGCGCACCAATCACCACGCGGGCATCGCCCCGGCGAATGCGCCGCCACTCGTCAAAGCGTTCACCGGCTGAAAGCCGGGAGTGCAGCACCGCCGCCACCGCACCGAAGCGGCTGCGGAAATAACGCACCATCTGCGGCGTCAGGGCAATCTCCGGAACGAGAATGAGGGCGGTTCGGCCCTGCTCCAGCACATGACGCACTAAGCGGATGAAGACCTCGGTCTTGCCGCTGCCGGTCACGCCGTGCAGCAGGAACTTTCCACGACCCTGATCCAGCTCCGGGAGAACGACCTCCAAGACCTCCTGCTGCGTGGGCATCAAGGGGGGATCGGCGGTGGGCTCCGTGGGGGCATCGCCGCCGGGACGGCGCAGCACCTCTTCCTCACCCAGCGTGACGAGACCCTGCGCGGCAAGATGGCGCAGACTTTCCTGCGGGTCGCGGACAAGAAGCTTCAACTCGGCAACGGTGTGCGGCTGACCATCCTTGAGAAGCGTCAGCAGCACACGGCGCTTTTCCGAGCGGCCCTGCGCCGCCAGTGCGGCATCGAACTGATCGGGGGCGACCAGCGAGCGGGCGGTGGGCTGGGTCTTGACCTGCACGCGGCCTCCGCGCATTTCGGCGGGAAGCATGAGGCGAAGGGTCTCCGCAAGGGGACAATGGGCGTTTGCAGACATCCATTCCGCCAGCTCAAGGAGATGGGGCAGGACGGCTGGATAATCCTCCAGGGTGCGGCGAATGGGACGCAGACGTTCCGGGGGAAGGTCGCTGACCTCGCTGAAGGAGACGATGATACCTTCCTTGGAACGGGGGCCGAAGGGCACCTCGACCCGCTGGCCGAGGGAAACCTTCATGCCGGGGGGGACGGTGTAGGTGAAGGTATGCGCCACGTTTTCGTGAACGATGTCCACGATCACCTGAGCAAGCACAGCATCCCCCTCCCTTCTTTACGCGTCGAAAAGTTTTCGACTTCAGCCGAAAACGTCAGAGTCGGCCGATACGCTTACAATCCGCAGACGGCAAAATAGTCTTTCAAGGCATTTTTGTACGTCCACCCACTATAAGCCGCACATTTTATTATAACTTTTTTTGCGGTGCAAGACAAGCAAATTTGCGGGGAGCGGGGAAGGGAAAGCAATTTTTCAAAAAAAGTTTTGGAAACGGGGAGACAATGCGAATATACGTTTGCTATCATGAGCCGCGTTGAGAGGAACGGGATGCAGAAGCGCGAGAAGGGAGGGACGGGACGATGACGAGCAGGAAGGCGAACAGGGCGGTCGTTCGCGGACAGTTGAAGGGCGCGGCCATTTCGGTGATGGACGCGCTGAACGAGGAACTGAACGCAGGAATGCCCGCGGGGCAACTGCGGGACGCGGCGGAATCCCTGCGGGCCTTGGCGGAAGTGCTGGGGCAGATGGAAAGCGCGGAGAAGCTGGCGGAGACGGCGGAGGCGCTGAAGAAGCAGGCGGCGGGGCTGGGCAAGGCATCGAAGAGCGGCACGGACAAAAGCACGGCGGCAGAGGATGAGGTTCGCGTGGGCGTGATTGAAATTGCGAAGGTATTGGAGGAGGCGGAGACGGATGGCTGAGGCGCGGGTGATCTGGCGGCCGCAGCCGAAGCAGCGGGCGTTCATGGAGCGGCCAGAGTATGAGGCGCTCTACGGCGGCGCGGCGGGCGGCGGCAAATCGGACGCGCTGCTGTGCGAGGCGCTGCGGCAGGTACACATTGCGCACTATCGGGGGCTGATCCTCCGCAAGACGTATCCGGAGCTGAGCGAACTGGTGGACAGAAGCCGGGAATTGTACCCGGCAGCGTTCCCGGAGGCGAAATACGTGGGAACGGAGCATGTGTGGCTGTTTCCGTCGGGGGCGAAGATTTACTTCGGCTCCATGCAGTACGAGAGCGACAGGACGAAATATCAGGGCAAGCGGTACGACTTCATTGCCTTTGACGAGCTGACGCACTTTACTTGGGCGGAATACAGCTACATGTTCTCACGTAATCGGCCTTCGGGGCCCGGCACGCGGGTATACATTCGGGCGACGACGAACCCGGGCGGCATTGGACACGGCTGGGTGAAGGAACGGTTCATCACACCCGCGCCGCCGCTGACGCCGATTGTGGAGGAGGTGGAGGTGCAGGGGCCGCGAGGGCTGGGGAAGCTGCGGCGGTCAAGAATCTTTGTGCCGTCCACGGTATTTGACAATCAGGAGCTATTGCGGAACGCGCCGGAGTATCTGGCAAACCTGGCGATGCTGCCGGAGAACGAGCGGATGGCGCTGCTCTACGGCAGCTGGGACAGCTTTGACGGGCAGGTATTCCGGGAATGGCGGAACGACCCGGCGCACTACGCGGATCAGCGGTGGACGCATGTGATCGATCCATTCCCAATCCCGGGACACTGGCGAATCTATCGCGGGTTTGACTTTGGGTATGCGCGGCCCTTTGCGGTAGGCTGGTTCGCGGTGGACGAGGACGGGCGGGTGTATCACATCAAGGAATTCTACGGCTGCACGGGCGTACCCAACGAGGGGATACGGATGCATCCGGGGGAGATTGCGCGGGAGATTCGGCGGATGGAAAGCGAGGATCCGATGCTGCGGGGCAAGGTGATCACGGGGATCGCTGACCCGAGCATATTTGACGAAAGCCGTGGAGAATCAGTAGCGCGGATGATGGAGCGGAGTCCGAATTTCATTTACTGGCAGGGCGGGGACAACACGCGCTTAGCGGGGAAGATGCAGGTACACAATCGGCTGGCGTTTGATGGGGAGGGGCGGCCGATGCTTCAAATATTCAGCACATGCAAGAACTGCATTCGGACGCTGCCGGCGCTGGTATACGATGCGCGGAGGCCGGAGGACATTGACACGCAGGGCGAGGATCATATTTACGACATGCTCCGCTACGTACTGATGGAGCGTCCCATTGCTCCGCCTCCGAGTGTCAAGCCCCCCGCCCTAGGCGACGATCCGCTGAATCTGGGGAAAGCGAAGTTCTTTAGGGTGTGATTGCGAGGGAGGAGGCTTCTTTGCAAGAAGCCCCCTCCCTCGCGCTCCCTC
>USCW01000172.1 GCA_900553315.1 uncultured Eubacteriales bacterium | reverse complement strand
GAAGGTTTCCAAAGGGCGATTGCAAAGCCGCCAGACGGGCTCCGTCCTTTGGTCGCGTCCGCAGAGGGCGCTGTCAGCCGAAGGCTGACTGAGGATACACCCCTCCCCCAATATGATACCCGTCAATAAGTGGAGACCCGAAGGGGCGGCGGGGGCGATCGGAAAGCTGCCAGACGGGCTCCGTCCACCGCCTCGCCTCCGCAGAGGCGAAATCCCCCGCGTCCGCAGACGCGGCTCCCAAAGGCTGACTGAGGATGCCTCTCCCCCATGCTAATTGCCTATAAACTATATAGATAAACAACGAACAAAGTGAGGATGATACACAATGGCAACCCGTAAAATCGTCAAGCTGGGCGACGACACGCTCCGCAAGGTCTGCAAGCCGCAGGAAAAATTCGATCTGCGTCTGTGGACGCTCCTGAAGGATATGGCCGATACCATGTACAAGGCCGAAGGCGTTGGCCTCGCCGCCCCGCAGGTGGGCATTCTCCGCCGCGTGGTGGTCATCGACGTGGGCGACGGTCTGGTGGAGCTCATCAACCCGAAGATCGTCGGGCAGGAGGGCTCCCAATGCGGCCGCGAGGGCTGCCTGAGCCTCCCCGGCCGTCAGGGCATCGTCACCCGGCCTCGTAAGGTCATGGTGCAGGCGCAGGATCGCCGGGGCCGTCCCATTGAGTTCACCGCCGAGGATTTCTTCGCCCGTGCCGTCTGCCATGAGCTGGATCATCTGGACGGCGTGCTGTATATCGACAAGATGGAGCGTGAGCTGACCCCCGAGGAAATCGAGGGTCACGTCAAGGAGGATGACGAATAATGCGTATCGTCTTTATGGGCACGCCGGATTTCGCCGTGCCTTCGCTGGAGGCGCTCATCGCCCGCGGCGACACGGTGGTGGGCGTATTCACCCAGCCCGATAAGCCCAAGGGCCGGGGCAAAAAGCTGACGCCGCCCCCCGTGAAGGTCGCAGCGGAGGCGCACGGCATCCCCGTGTTCCAGCCCCGCCGCATCCGCAAGGATGGCCTGGAGGACTTGAAAGCGCTGGCCCCTGACCTATGCGTCACCGCCGCCTTCGGCCAGATTCTCTCCCAAGAGATTCTGGACATTCCCCGTCTGGGCACCATCAATGTTCACGCCTCGCTCCTGCCCCGCCATCGCGGCAGCGCTCCCATTGCGTGGGGCATTCTGCAAGGCGACAAGCAGGCGGGCATCACGACCATGTTTACCGACAAGGGCATTGACACCGGCGACATGCTCCTGCGTTCTGCCGTGGACATTCTTCCCGGCGAGACCTGCGGCGAGCTGACCGCCCGTCTGAGCAAGCTGGGTGCGCAGGTGCTGACCGACACCCTGAACGCCTTGGAGGCCGACGCCCTGACCCGCGTTCCACAGGATGAATCCGCCATGACCTATGATCCCATGCTCACCAAGGAGATGGGCTTCATCGACTGGTCGGCCTCAGCTGCCGACATCGTGAACCGCATTCATGGCCTGAATCCGTGGCCCGGCGCGGTCGTAGTCGCCCCGGAGGGTGCCATCAAGCTCTGGCGTGCCGAGGTCGTTTCCGGCTCCGGTCAGCCCGGCGAGGTGCTTGCCGCCTCCCCGAAGGAGGGCCTTGTCCTCGCCGCCGGAAAGGATGCCGTCCGCATTCTGCAATTACAGGCTCCCGGCGGAAAGCAGATGCCCGCCGCCGATTACCTCCGCGGCCATCCCGCGCAGGTAGGTTCTGTCTGGCGCGCCCCTGTTCCCACCGAAGCCTAACCGAAGCCTAACCAAAGCCTAATCGAAGCACCTTCCCCGCCCCTGCGGGGCCTCGAACATCAAAGGAGACTACATGAGCGATCAGCATCAGGAATCCCGTCCCATCCGCAAATTCAACGACCGTAAGTCCGCCGCTCCCCGCAAGGAGGACGAGCGCCGCTACGGCAAGCCCGCTCCCCATGCCGACGGTGAACGCCGCTATGGCAAGCCCGCCCCCCACGCCGACGGTGAACGCCGCTATGGCAAGCCTGCTCCCCGCGCCGACGGTGAGCGTCGTTTCGGCAAGCCCGCCCCTGTCAACGACGGTCTTGCCGCCCGCCGTGCCGCTTATCGCGTGCTGTGCGAGGTCACGGAAAACGGCGCGTATGCCGCATTGGCGCTGGATCGCCAATTAACCCGCAGCGGCCTGAACACCGCTGACCGTCACTTAGCCGCCAGTCTGGTCTACGACACCCTCGACAACCAGATGCGGCTGGACTGGGCGCTGTCGAAATTCCTGCAAAAAGAGGACACCGAGCCGAAGCTCCGTATCATCCTGCGGCTGGGCGCGTGCCAGATTCTCCTCTATGACAAGATTCCTGAAAGCGCCGCCGTGAACACCGCCGTGTCGCTGTGCAAGGATGCGGGTCTTGAGGGTCTCAGCGGCGTATGCAACGCCATCCTCCGCAACCTCATCCGCGGCCGGGACGAGATCGTCTACCCCGACGAGACGCAGGAGCCCGAGAAGTTCCTCTCCGTGATGTTCTCCGTGCCCGAATGGCTGGTGCGTCAACTCATTGCCGACTACGGCTACCCCACCGCCAAGGCCATCGTCTCCTATCGTCAGCGCGAGGCAGGCGCGACCCTGCGCCCCAACCTGATGCAGCTGGATCATGCCGCCTTTGAAAAGCTGCTGAACAGCAAGGTATGGAAGTGGGAAAAGGGACAGGCTCCCGACGCTTATATCGTCCACGGCGCCGCCGATCTGGCGCAGGACGCGGACTTCCAGTCCGGCCGCTTCAGCATCCAGAGCGAGAGCAGCATGTTCGCCGCGCTGGCGCTGACCGTCCGCCCCGGTATGCAGGTGCTGGACGTGTGCGCCGCTCCCGGCGGCAAGACCTGCTATCTGGCTGAGCGCATGAACGGCACTGGCCGCGTTCAGTCTTGGGATCTGCACCCCCATCGCGTGCGGCTCATTGAAGCACAGGCCCGCCGTCTGCATCTGGACAACGTGCGCCCCATGGCGCGTGACGCGACGGCGCTCCGTGACGAGCTGGTGCAAACCATGGACGCGGTGCTGCTGGACGCGCCCTGCTCCGGTACGGGCGTAATGGCCGGCAAGCCCGACGTAAAGTACCGTGTCACCGCCGAGGGCGTAGCGGAGCTGGCGGAGACCCAGCGCAAGCTGCTGGACACCTGCTGCCAGTATGTCAAGCGCGGCGGACAGTTCGTGTACAGCACCTGCTCTCTGCTTCCTGAGGAAAACGCCCAGCAGCTTCACGCCTTCCTGGAGCGTCATCCGGAGTTTGAGCTGCTGCCCCTGCCCGAGACCTTCCCCGCGCATCTGCGGGATCACGCCGGTGCGGACGGGCTGCAAATCCTCCCCTGCCGCGACGGACTGGACGGCTTCTTTATCGCCCTGATGCGGAGGAAAGCATGACCGAGCTTTTAAGCCTGAACCCTGCCGAGCTCAAGGACTGGTGCGTTTCGCAGGGGCTCCCCGCCTTCCGCGCCAAGCAGCTTTTCGCGTGGCTGCATAAGGGCGCGACCTTTGACGAAATGACCAATCTCTCCAAAGACCTGCGGGAAAAGCTGAAGGCCATTGCCGTGGATCAGCCCGTGGAAATCCTCATGAAGCGGGAATCCAAGCTGGATGAAACGGTGAAGTTCCTCTTTGGTCTGCGGGACGGCAACTGCGTTGAGGGTGTGCTGATGAAGTACCACCATGGGCGCACGCTGTGCATTTCCACGCAGGTAGGCTGCCGCATGGGCTGCACCTTCTGCGCCAGCACGCTGGACGGCTGCGTTCGCTCCCTGACCCCCGGTGAGATGCTGGGCGAGATCACCGCCGCCAACCGTTATCTGGGCGGTGAAGAGCGCGTCCATAACATTGTGCTGATGGGCAGCGGCGAACCGCTGGATAATTACGACAACGTCATGAAGTTCCTGCGTCTCCTGCGGGAGCCCGACGGCCTGTGCATCTCCCTCCGAAGTGTGTCGCTGTCCACCTGCGGGCTTGTGCCAAAGATGTACGATCTGGCGAACGAAGACCTGCCCGTGACGCTGAGCGTGTCCCTGCATGCCCCCAACGACGAGATTCGCCGTCAGACCATGCCCATTGCGAAGGTCTACCCCATGGACGATCTGCTGGCCGCCTGTCGGAATTATATTGACAAGACAGGCCGCCGGGTGATTTTCGAATATGCGCTGGTGGGCGGCGTAAACTGTGAAGAACGCCACGCCATCGAGCTGGCCTCGCGTCTGCGCGGGATGCAATGCCATGTGAACCTGATCCCCCTGAATGAGGTCAAGGAGCGCTCCCTGAAGTCAGTCAACGAGGCCACCGTGCAGCGCTTCCTTCACACTCTCGAAGCGCACCACATCTCCGCGACCCGCCGCCGCGAAATGGGCGACGACATCGACGGCGCCTGCGGTCAGCTGAGGAGAAAGACGTTGGAGGACGAGGGAGTGCTGGGGGAGAGGCCGCTTCTCTAAGAGAAGCGGCCTCTCCCCCAGACC
>USCW01000171.1 GCA_900553315.1 uncultured Eubacteriales bacterium | reverse complement strand
GAGCAGCTGGCGTTTTGGGGGCGGGGTGCTTCGGGCGGGGTTCCGCCTGAGGGGGGGAGGCGGCCTCTGATGAAGGGGCATCTGGTCACGGCGGCTGACAGAGCCGCCGCGACCGTTGGAGCGTAGGGAACGGTGCAATGAGAAATGTTGAAATTTAAGGCTTGGAAAGGAAAGTGCGTATGGATAAGATGGTCAAGATCAAGCTGTTCAAGGACAACGGGCAGTACAAGGATGATGTGTTTGTGGCGGTGAACGGACGCGCCTTTCAAATCATGCGCGGCGTGGAGGTCGAGGTGCCGGACTATGTGGAGGAGGTGCTGAAGCACTCCGAGGAGCAGGACGCACGCACGGCGGAGATGATCGAGCATTTGGAAAGCGCTTACGCCGCGCATCAGTAAAGGAGGCTTCGCATGACAGTCAGAGAAGCGCTGGACGCGGTGGGGACCTTGAAACCGCACGCCTATGGGGCGGAGGCGCTGCTGCGGGAGCTGAGCCGTCTGGACGGACGGATCATGAAGGAACTGTGGCAGGGACGGGCGGGGGCGGCGGCGGAGCTGCCGAATTACACGGAGGTCAATGCGGCAAACACGGCGCTGGTGGCGGAGGAACCCTACGACCTGATGTATCTGCACTATCTGATGGCCCGGATAGCGCTGTGGAACGGAGAGGTCGAGCGGTACAACCAGTATGCGCAGTTGTTTGAGGAAGCCTATGGGGCGTATCGGGCATGGGTGAGCCGGGAGGCGCTCTGGCTGGGCGGGCAGAAGCTCCGCATGTGACGGCGGAAGAAGTCTGCGAAAGAGGAAAGGAGGCGGCTTATGCTGCCATATCTGGCGGGAAGCGCGGCAAGGCGGGAGATGCAGCGGGAATTTCGCGGGCTGAACCGGCGTGCGGGCGCTGCGGAAAATGAATTTGCCGCGATGGAAAACATGACGGGGAGCCAGTATCCGCTGCTGGCTCCCCGGGATCCGCGGGGAAAGGCGCGGGGGTTGAAGAAGCTGAACGGGATGCTGGGCGGTGCGGCGCTGTGCCTGGTGGATGGGACGAGTTTTCTTTATGACGGGAGCGTCTACGGGCAGGTGACGGATAGCGAGAAGCTGCTGGTGCGGATGGGTGCGAAGATCTTGATCTTCCCGGACAAGCTGACCTTTGACACGGAGACGCGGAGCTTTTCGGCGCTGGAAAATCACGTGACGGTACCCGGGGTGAAGGCGGCGCCGCTGCTGGCGGACGGCACGGTTTTGGAAACGGTCACGGAAAGCGACGTGCCGCCCACGGAGGCGGAGGACGGGGCCTTCTGGCTGGACACGCGCGGCAAGCAACTGAAGCAATACAGCACGGCGCAGGAGCAATGGGCAGAGGTCGCGGGAACGAGGCTGGCGCTACAGGCTGTGGGAATTGGCGTAGGGTTTCAGGCGGGCGATGGGGTGCGCATTCGCGGCACGGGCCTTGCGGAATTGGATGATGTGTGTCTGCTGGAAAAAGTTGCGGACAATGAGGTACAGGTGACGGGGCTGCTCAGCCGGGAGAGGTACATCGACGGGAAGGTGACACTGGATCGGGACGTACCTGATTTGGTATTGGCGGCGGAGCTGAACAATCGCGTGTGGGGTGTAGAGGCGGACAGTCAGGAGATTCGTGCATGCAAGCTGGGCGATCCGACAAACTGGAACGTTTACGCGGGCGTGGCGACGGACAGCTATGCGGTCAGCGTAGGCTCGGACGGGGTGTTCACGGGCATTTGCAGTTTTATGGGGTATGTGTTGTTTCTCAAGGAAGGATGGCTGCACAAGCTCTACGGCACGAAACCGGCGGATTTTCAGCTGACGGCTACGCTGGCCCGAGGCGTGGAGGCAGGAGCATGGCGAACGCTGTGCCCGGTGGGCGACACGCTGTACTATAAGGGTACGGATGGGGTATACGCCTATGACGGCAGTCTGCCGGTGCGGGTCAGCTGGGACTGGGATGAGCTGGCGCGAAGGGGACTTTCTGCGGCGGAGGATCGCGGGCGGTACGTGATCGGGCTGAAGGATGCGACGGGTGCGGGCGAGGTGTTGGTCTATGACCCGGCGCATGGCATGTGGCATCGGGAGGACGGCATCTGCGTCCCCGGCATGGCGCACGCTGCGGGGGAGACGTGGATGGCGGACGAGACGCATCGGGTGCTTTGGAGCCGAAACGGCACGCTGCTGGCAGGGCAGGCGGACAGCGTGATGGAGGACGCGGTTCGTTGGCGGGCAGAAACGGCGGATTGGAACCAGAAGCGTCCGGACAAGGTAGCGCTGGTCAAGCTGATGCTTCGCGCTTATCTGGAAGAAGGGACGGAGCTGACGGTGGAGGTACAGTACGACTCTGACAAGGTATGGCACAGGGCGGCGCAGGTCATCGGCACGGGCAAGGGCACCATGGAGATTCCCGTATTTCCGCGGCGATGCGACCATTTCAGGCTGGCGCTTTCAGGCGTGGGCGGTGCGGTGATTTACAGCATTGCCCGGGAATATCTGCCGGGCTAAGGAGGCGGGAGCATGGCGGTATTTCAACTGAGCCTCCCGGCGTCGCTGACGGAGGGAACGGCTTCCGGCGAGGAAAACCGTAAGCTGCGAAGCTATCTGTTTCAACTGACGGAACAACTGCGGTATACGCTGCAAAATCTGGGAGACGAGAACTTCGGCGGTGCGGGGCTTTCGGCGCAATGCGTCCACGGACTGACGGAGACGGCGGCCAAGGTGGCGAAGCAGGAAATCGGCCGGGCGAAGATCGGTGTGGCACAGGTGCAGCACTTGGAGGCGCAGGTGGCGAAGATTGTCACCGCGACGTTGGGTACGGCGGTCATTGATTGGGCAAAGATTGCGGAATTAACGGCGACCATTGCAGAGATCGCTCAGGCGCAGATCGCGGCGGCGACGATTGACTGGGCGAAGATCGGCGGTGTGACGGCGGATACGGCGCTGTTCGTGAAGACGGAGGCGGACAAGCTCTTTGCGAAGGACTTGGCTGTGGGGGATGCGAACATCGTCGATCTGAACGCCGGGAAGATCAACGCGGGGACGCTGAGCGTGGAGCGGCTGATCCTTGTCGGCTCGGACAAGTCGCTGATCTATGAAGTCAACCGGCTGAACGGCACAACGCAGTTGAGTCAATCTACGCTGGACGGCGGGAGCATCACGGAAAAGAGCATTACGGCGGATCAGATCGTGGCGGGCGGCATCACGGCGGACTGCTTGAATGTGGAGCAGATTTTCGCCTCGGAGGCGCTGGCGGGAAAAATTACCTCGCGGAATATCAACGTGGGCGAGCTGTTCGCGTCCTCGGCTACGGCGGGGATCATCCACACCGGGCACTTGGCCGCAGACGTGGGCGGTTCGCTGAACCTGAGTGCGAACGGTACGATCACGCTGCTGACCGGACGCACGGAGGAGCTGGCGGAGGGACTGCGTCAGTATGATACGTACTTCCGCTTTGATGCGGACGGGCTGCATCTGGGCAAGCAGGGCGAGGCGATGGAGCTGAATCTGCGCAACGATCGAATCCGCTTTCTGGATGAGCAGGGGTGCGAGGTGGCCTATGTCAGCGCGGGAAAGCTGTTCATTGCGGACGCGGAGCTGACAAGCAGTCTGCGAGTCGGAAACTACACTTGGCAGAAGCTGCAGGACGATTCGCTGGGGCTGTTGTTTAATCCCTAAGCAAAGGAGGAACAAGTATGGCGGAAAATAAAAAGACGGCCGGACAACTGGCCGTGGAGGTGGAGCAGGCGAGGCAGCGGCTGGCAGAGGTGCAGCAGCAAGCACCCGGCGCGTATCAGAGCGGTTACGGGGCGCAGATCGACGCGCTGCTGGCGAAGCTGGACAGCCGTCCGGGCTTTCAGTATGATTTGCAAGGCGACGCATTGTATCGGCAGTATCAGCAGCAGTATCAAAAGCAGGGTAAGGCGGCGATGGAGGACACGGTGGGCACGGCGGCGGGGCTGACAGGCGGTTATGGCAGCAGTTATGCGACCACGGCGGGCAGTCAGGCCTATCAGACGTATTTGTCAAAAATGCAGGACGTGGTGCCCAGTCTGTACGCGGCGGCGTACAGCCGTTATCAGGACGAGGGCAGTGCGCTGGAAAAGCAGTTGGAGCAGATGAGGGCGCAGGAGAGCAGCGCATACAGCAAGTGGAAGGATCAAGTGCAGCAGCACCAGGCCGCGCAGAATCAGGCGATGGACTATTGGCGTTATCTGAACGATGCAGCTTATCAGGCACAGCAGGATGAGCTGGCGCAACAAAATTGGCAGCAGGAATTTGACTTGAAGGCCGCTGCTGCAAGCGTAAAGAGCCGAAGCGGCAGAAGCCGAAAAAAGCAGGCGGCATCGTCAATGCTCACAAAGAAAATCATCCCCGCCGCCGACGCACTCAAGTCGGCGAAAGAGAAAAAACGGGGGAAGTGAGGAGGACGGGGGTACTGCGAGGGAGGCAGCTTCTCTGAGAGAAGCTCCTCCCTCGCGCTCCCTCCCGAAG
>USCW01000170.1 GCA_900553315.1 uncultured Eubacteriales bacterium | reverse complement strand
AAGCCGCCAGACGGGCTCCGTCCTTTGGTCGTGCCCGCAGGCACGAAATCTCGCCTCCGCGGAGGCGAAATTCCCCTTGGCTCCTTCCGCAGAAGGAGCTGTCATGCGCAGCTCGCATGACTGAGGGTATGCCTCCCCCTTACTCCTTCGCCCACGCCAGCGACCGCTCCACAGCCTTATGCCACCCATGCAGCAGTTGTGCCCGATGATGCTCCTCCATCTGCGGCTCAAACGTCAAATCACGCTGCCAAACCGCCGCAGTATCCTCCGGGCTGGCATAAACGCCCACAGCCAGCCCCGCCAGCAGCGCCGCGCCCAGCGCCGTCGTCTCCATCACCTGCGGACGCACCACCGGTACGCCCATAATGTCCGACTGGAACTGCATCAGGAAGGCGTTGGCGCTCGCGCCGCCATCCACCTGCAGCTGCGTCGGCGCATGCCCGCAGTCCTTCACCATCGCGTCCATCAGGTCGGCCGACTGATAGGCGATGGATTCCAGCGCCGCACGCACCACATGCGCCCGACCCGTGCCGCGGGTCATGCCAATCAGCGTGCCCCGGCTGTACATGTCCCACCACGGTGCGCCCAGTCCCGTAAACGCGGGCACCAGATACACGCCGCCCGTGTCCTTCACCGACTTGGCAAGGCCCTCGCTCTCCGCCGCCGTGGCGATCATCTTCATTTCATCCCGCAGCCATTGAATGGTTGCGCCGCCCATAAACACGCTGCCCTCCAGCGCGTAGGTGGGCTTGCCGCCGATGCGCCACGCCATGGTGGACAAGAGACCGTTCTGGCTCCGCACCCGTTCGCTGCCGGTGTTCATCAGCATAAAGCAACCCGTGCCGTAAGTATTTTTCACCATGCCGGGCTGCAAGCAGGCCTGACCGAACAGCGAAGCGTGCTGATCCCCTGCCATGGCCGCCACGGGAATGGGCCGCCCCAGAATACCGGGATCCAGCATACCGATCACCTGCGACGAGTCCACCACGTCCGGCAGACATGCCCGGGGAATGTCCAGCATGTTCAGCAGTTCTTCGTCCCAGTCCTGCGTTTGCAGGTTGAACAGCATCGTGCGGCCCGCGTTGGTCGCGTCTGTCACATGAGGCCGCCCCGTCACCAGATGCCACGCCAGAAAGCTGTCCACCGTGCCGAAGCACAGCTCACCCCGCTCCGCCCGTTCATGCAAATCGAGATGGTCCAGCAGCCATGCCAGCTTTGTGCCGGAGAAATACGCGTCGGGAATCAGCCCGGTCTTCTCACGGATCATCTCCGCCTTGCCCTGCTGCACCAGCCGCTCCACATAATGCGCCGTGCGGCGGCATTGCCACACAATGGCGTTGTGTACGCACTCGCCCGTTTCACGATCCCACAGCAGGGTCGTTTCCCGCTGGTTGGTAATGCCGATGGCCGCAATGTCCGCCACGTCCACGCCGCTGAGCTTCACCGCCTGACGCAGCGCCGTGATCTGCGTAGACAGGATGTCCCGCGGGTCGTGCTCCACCCAGCCGGGCTTGGGGAAAATCTGAGGAAACTCCACGCCATGGGAGGCCAGCATATGTCCTTGTGTGTCAAACACCACCGCCCGGGAACTGGTTGTGCCCTGATCCAATGCAATCAAGACTTTCATAAAGATCCTCCTTTGAATAAAACAGCAGGGGAGGCGGCTTCCGCCCGCAGCTCCCGCCGCGCTTGATGCTATAAACGAACCAACAATGCTTCTCCTGCATTGTACCACAGCCGCCGGGACGGCACAAGTCTTTCCCGCGCCCCATCATAAGGCGCTTGCCCTATCTTCTATGCCGATAAAAAAGCAGACACGAGCCGGAGCTTCCGTGTCTCGTGTCTGCCTTGTATGCGGTTGCTGCGTCCTTAGTCCAGCGTAATGCCGTAGATGAAGGACGTTCCCTTGCCCGTGGTGCCGACCACCATGGTCTTGTTATACACCGCCGGGGAGCCCTCGATCTCGCCGTCCACCTTCAAGGAGGCGATCACGCTGCCCGTGGGGCCATCCAGCATCAAAATTGTGCCGTCGCTCAGGCATTGGATAATGCGAGCGTCGCCCTCCTCGGTATACACCGCCACGGGGCTGGAATAGGTGGTCGCGCTCAGCGCATAAGACCATTCCACCGCACCGGTCTTCTTGTTCACCGCGAGGATCGCGCCGTCGCTCTCGCCCACCGTGGAATCCTCGCCCAGATTGGACAGGGTGAAGATAGCCAGATGGTCAATGTTGCCCTCGCCCAGCACGGGAGAGGCCATGGCGCCGGGGATCACGTCGCTCTTTTTGCTGGTCTTTACTGCTTCGGAGAGCGTCCAGCCCTCCTCGCCGGTCATGGCGTTGTAGCGGCGAATGTCGCAGGTGCCCTTTCTGCGGTTTTGCAGCGTGTTGGCCGTATACACCCACAGGGTGCCGTCGTCGTCAAAGTCCAGCGCCACCGCGGCCTGTACCGCGTCGCCGGTCTTGACCGCCCAGACGGTCTGCATGGTGGTAGTGTCCACGCAATGCAGCACGCCGGTCATGTCGGCATAATAGGCATAGCTTTCATACATCGCCATGGAGGAGAGCACCTTCACGCCCTTGCTCTTCTGGCCGGACACCTTGGCGGACAGCACCCGCGCCTTGGGACTGATGCTGATGCTGCCCTGATTCGCGTCGAACTCTGTGCCCATGTCCAGCGTATAGAGCAGACCGTTGCTGCCCGCAGCGACCACGCCGTCGTTGGTGCGGTCGAACAGCACGCTGGTATCAAACGCGCCGTCCTCGCTGATGGGCCGCTTCAGCTTGCCGTCCAGGCCGTCCAGCAGATACAGCTGCTTCTGATTCAGCAGGTTATAGAACCGCACGCCGATGTCGCCGGTGTTGCTCTTCATCTTGCGGGCATACTGACCCACCGCCATCACGGGCATACCATAGGCGTTCAGGCTCACGCTGCCCTTCATGGGATAGCCCACGTCGATTGCGTCGCGGGTCGGCTGACCGTCTGCCAGATCAAGGAAGTAAATTTTGCCGTCCAGACCGGCCACGATGGCTTCCTTCAGCGCGGGGGTATCACGCTTGCTGTCCACGATGTTCGTGGCTGCGCGAACCTCCTTGCTCCACTTAATGATCGCAGGCTGACCCGTCCAGCCGATACCGTGGTAGTTGCGGGAAGCGCCCGCTACGCTGCCGGCTTCTGCCGTCCATGCCAGCGACATGCTGTTAGGCAGTTCGGATACGTTGCCGCTGGCGGCGTTTTGGCGGAAGTTAGAGCCGCGGAAGGTGGCTACGCCAAAGTCCAGCGGCAGATAGCTGTTCTGGTCGCCCATGTCAAAGACGCTCTTCTCGTCACGGGTGTAATCCTTCAGCTTCTTGGAATTCTCATAGGCTGTTTCGGTGAGTCCCAGCTTGCTGGGGTCAGCCGAATCCGCCGCCTCCGCCGTCAGGTCAGGCAGGGGGGTCGGCGTAGGCACCTCCGTGGGCGTAGGCGTGGGTACCTCGGTCGGCTCGGCCGTGGGCTCCAGCGTAGGCGTAGGAGCCTCCGTGGGCTCTTCCGTCAGCTCCGCCGTTTCCTTCGGCAGATTCACCACCGCCGCGCCCTGCGTGTCGGGCTCATTGGCAAGATCGTCCAAGCCGTCGTCCATACCGGGCTCATCATAGAAATCATCATCGAGACCCAAGTCGTCGCCGTTTTCGTCCGGGTTCGTGCCGTCCTCCGGCATCGTGGGCTCGTCCGTCGCGGAGAGCGCCTGAACAGGCATCTGTGTCGGGGCTTCGGTCGGGATTTCCGTCGGAATCTCGGTCGGAACCGTCGTCGGCGCTTCCGTGGTCGTTTCATTAAACACGTCGGCGGCGATGGTCGTCATGACAGGCTCCAGCACCTCCAGCGTCTGGGTGCGCCCGCTGGCGATCCAGTTGCCGTCCGCGCCCTGTACCTGCGCCTCCACGGTGCCGCTCCAAGCGCCATCCATAGTCAGCGTCAGCATCCAGATACGGGACTCGGCGTTATCGGAATAAGGCGCGGCGGTAGCCGTCAACGGCTCGCCATCCTCATTCACCACGCGCACGCCCGTCGCCGTCTTATTCGTAGTCAGGGTGAACACCACATCCATAGGTGCGGTGCCCTGAATGGGGGCGGCGGAGAATTCCTGCACCTCAGCGGGTGCGGACGCGTCCTGATGCAGCAGACCCGTCACGCTGCTGACCAGTCCGTTCAGAGAGCTCTGCACCTGTCCCTTCACGCGGCCCAGCGTGCTGTCGTCGTTCGGGATGAGCAGGAAGCCCAGCACCAGCACGCCGATCATGACGATGATCGTCACCACAGCAATCAGGCCGCCGCGGCGCTTGCGCGGCACGGCTTTGAATTCGCCGGTATCCTCAAGCGGCTCCCACTCGTCCTGCGCCGCGTCATAGATCGGCTGCTGGAGGCGGCGGGCGCGAAGCCGATCGTCCTGCGGGCGGGCGTAGGGGCTGGGCTGCACAGGCTGCTGCTGGGTACTGAGGGCGCTCTGTCCTTTTGACTTGCGAATTGTCACAT
>USCW01000169.1 GCA_900553315.1 uncultured Eubacteriales bacterium | reverse complement strand
TCCCCCGGAACACCTCACCCGTTCTTCTCCGTGACCTCTTGCCGTAGGAGCATGAGTTCTTTGCGGAGGCGGGTGTTTTCGTCGTGGCTCTTCATGAGATCGTCGGCCATGTTGAGACAGGCGAGCACGGCGACCATGTTGGAGGGGAGGCGGGTCGCAACGGACATTTCGTTAAGCTTGCGATCCACATAAGCCGCGACGCGCTGCATGTATTCGGGGGGATCAGAGGATACCAGCGCGTATTCCTTGCCCGCAACGCGAACAACCGTCTTTTGCTTCTCCATCAGCCACGCACCTCCTTATATGAGCGAAAAGAGCGCAGACGAAACGGGGAGCGCCCCCGTCCCGCCCGCGCTCGTATGCTTTACATCTGCTCGAAGGGATAATCCACGCCGTAGGTCTCCACACGAACGGACTTCATCACCTGAGGCGTCATGGGCCGGTCGTTGTAATCCCGGCGGGTGTTCACAATGTCCTCGGCAACCTCCATGCCCTCCAGCACCTTGCCGAAGGCCGCATACGCGCCATCCAGATGGGGGCTGTCGCTGGTCATGATGAAGAACTGGGAGCCCGCCGAATCAGGACGCATACTCCGCGCCATGCTCAGCACGCCATAGGTGTGCTTCAGATCGTTCTTCACGCCGTTCTGGGCAAACTCACCCTTAATGGAGTAGCCGGGGCCGCCCATGCCGGTACCCTTGGGGTCGCCGCCCTGGATCATAAAGCCCGGAATAACGCGGTGAAAAATCACGCCGTCGTAAAATCCGCTGTTTGCCAGCGCTGCAAAATTGCCCACGGACTGTGGCGCAATTTCAGGATACAGCTCGCCCTTCATCTGGCGGCCATCCTCCATGGTAATCACAAACGTAGGATGCTGTGCCATGGGAATCAAGACTCCTTCCGTCAGACCGACTGCGCGGTCTGCTGCTTGCAGAATTTCGGTCCCTAAAACCGTTGTTATTGTACCAGCTTCGGCCCCTGATTGCAAGACCTCGCCGCAGATGCGCCACGCGCCCGCTTGTCAAATCGCGCTCCTCCATGCTATAATCCATGCGAACGATACACGAACATGCGAGGTGCGTCATGTATTTCTCCTATGGCGAAACGGAGCTGAACTACCTCCGCAAAAAGGATAAGCGCCTATGCGCAGTCATTGACCGCATCGGGCACGTAAATCGTGCCGTGGACAGCGACCTGTTCTCTGCGGTGGTGCATCATATGATCGGCCAGCAGATTTCCACAAGAGCCCAAGCCACCATCTGGCAGCGGGCGCTGGACAGCCTTGGCACAATCAACGCGAAAACGGTGCTGGACGCAGGTATTCCAAGGCTGCAAGCCCTCGGCATAACCTTCCGCAAGGCGGAATATATCACCGACTTCGCCGCAAAGGTGCATTCCGGCGCATTTGACCTTGACGCTGTATGGCACATGTCCGATGAGGACGCGATCCATGCGCTGAGCGGCCTGAAGGGCATCGGCGTGTGGACGGCGGAGATGATCCTGCTGTTCTGTATGCAGCGGCCGGACGTGTTCAGCTATGACGATCTGGCCATTCAGCGCGGTCTGCGGATGGTCTATCGTCACCGGGAGATTTCCCGGGATCGCTTCGAAACATACCGTCGGCGCTTCTCCCCTTGCGGAAGCGTCGCCAGCCTGTATCTCTGGGCTGTTTCCGGCGGCGCAATTCCCGAACTGACCGATCCCGCTCCCGCCCGAGCCAAACGATGAGAAAGGAGCCTTGCCCATGATCTGCACCCAACGCTACGCTTCTCCGCTTGGCCGCATCCTGATAGCCGCCGATGAGCAAGGCCTCACCGGCCTATGGTTCGACAACCAGAAATACTTTGCGGATACGCTGCCCAAGGACGCGGTCGCGCAGTCCACGTCCATCCTTGCCGATGCTGCTCGTTGGCTGGACATCTATTTCAGCGGCCAGGAGCCGGATTTTCTGCCGCCGCTGCACCCGCAGGGCTCCGCTTTCCGTCAAGCCGTGTGGGCGCTGCTGCTGCAAATCCCCTACGGCAAGACCGTTACCTACGGCGAACTATCCCATCAAATCGCCGCCCAGCGCGGGCTTGCCCACATGTCGGCGCAAGCCGTGGGCGGTGCGGTGGGACACAACGCCATTTCCATCATCATTCCCTGCCACCGGGTCGTAGGCATGAACGGCAGCCTGACCGGCTACGCAGGCGGCATCGAACGGAAGGTACAGCTATTGACGCTGGAAGGCGCTGCCATGGAAAGGATGCCTGTTCCGACGAAGGAAACGGCGCTGAGACGGAGGCTGCAATGACCCCGAGGCATGGAATGTGCTTCGGGGTACTTTTCTTTTGGGAAGTTCTCACCACCCAACAGCGCCTAGGGCAATACCGCACAAATGAGTTGGTGCGATGGCGAATGCATTTTTTGTCAGATGCGATTGCAGAAATCGAAGGTTTACTGGAGGTAAATCGAGATTTCTGCAAGAAGCAGATGGCAGAAAAGGCATCGCCAGCGCTGCCGACGAATTGTGCGGTAGTGCCCTAGCAATGTAGCTTCTCTTCTTTTTCCCGCACGCGGCGCAGGAGCAGCGTCAGCCCCCAGCACAGATTGATGAACTGCCCTGCCATCATCGCCAGCGCCGCGCCATACAGCCGCAGACGCGGAATCGCCGCCCACCACGCCGTCAAAATCAGCGTAACGCAGGAAGAGAGAATCGTTCCCGTAAGGGCTCGGCGCTGCATTCCCATCCCTGCCAGCATTCCGCATATCACCTGATGCAGCGCAAAGCACACCGTCATGGGCGCCATGATCCGCAGAAGCGCCGCAAGGGCGGGCTGATGATACAGCCACGCGCCGATCCATGGTGCGCCCACGAACAGCACCGCCGCGCAAGCCATGCCCGCGGCTCCGGCCCACAAAAGCACATGGCGGACGGTCTTGCGCAGCTGACAAGCGTTCTCTTCCCGCATGGCGACCGCCGGAGAAGCCACCATGCCCAGCGCTCCCGTGAACACCGACGGCATCATCAAAAGCGGCATGGCCATTCCGTTCAGCAGACCGAACTGCGCCGTCGCCGCCTGTGTGCTGAGCCCGGAGACCCGCAGGCACACGGGCAGCACCACGGCGTTCAGCGCCCGGGCGGCTGTCACACACAGCCGCGCAAACACAGAAGGGGCGCACAGGCGAACCAGTTCTCGGCGTAGCGTGGGACTGGGCTCCTGCCGCATCCGCGTCAATCCGCTGGCGTGCCGCATCATCAGCACGGCGCACAGGGCCGCCACGCTCTCCGCCGCCGGAGGAATAGCCGCACGGATACCCAAAGAAGCGCCGGGGAATGCCATCAGCAGTCCCAGCGCCAGCACGCACCGCACCGTCTGTTCCGTTGCTTCGCTCAGGGCGGGACGGCGGGTATCCTCCCGTCCATAATACCAGCCGCAATAGACGCTGCACAAGCCCATCAGCGGAATCGCCGGGACGGTACACCACAGTCCCGGCAGGGTACGCGTATCGCCCAGCAGATAGGCCAGCAGCGGAGCAAGCAGCGCTAATGCAGGAGCCAGCACCGCCGCCATACGCAGCACCAGCGAGCGCCCCGCCAGCAGCACCTGCCGCTGATCGCAGGATGGGTGACGGGCGGTCATGCGGCTCACGGCGACGGGGGTGCCCGCCGTGACAGGCGTAAGCGCCAGCATACTCACCGAGGAGGTCAGTTCCATCATGCCCAGCGCCTCTGCGCCCATGATCCGTGCCAGCGCGAGGCGCAGCAGAAACCCGAGGCCGCGGGTATAGGCATTCGCCAGCGTCAGGGTGATCGTCTGTTTTGTCAGGCTTGCCGCCAATCCTGCGTCACCGTCCCTTCGCGCAAGCCTATGCGGAAGGCGCGATTTGTTTGACAGCGGCAGCAAAAAAAGCTATAATAAGCGCAGAAAAAGGGCGGTTTTCGCCGCCCGCAGGAAAGAGGATGCCGCCGATGAACAAGTGGGACGACCGCTTTATGGAAATGGCGCATGTCATTGCGGGGTGGACGAGCTGCTTTCGTCCCGGTCGAAGCATTGGCTGCGTCATTGTGAAGGACAAGCGCATTATGACCACGGGCTACAATGGTGCGCCCGCTGGCTTAAAGACCTGCCGAGAGCGTGGCGAATGTATGCGCGATCGGCTGAACATTGCCTCCGGCACGCGTGCGGAGCTCTGCTACGCCATTCACGCGGAGCAGAACGCGATCATTCAGGCGGCAAAGCTAGGTGTATCCATTGACGGTGCAACGCTCTACTGCACGCACCAGCCGTGCAGCGTTTGCGCCAAGATGATTATCAACGCCGGCATTCAGCGCGTCGTCTACCAAGAAGGCTACCCCGACGACTTCTCCCTAGCTATCTTCAAAGAAGCCGGCGTTCGTCTAGAACAATACGGAAAAGAGGAATAACGTGTTTGCGGGGGAGAGTGCTTCTCTATAGAGAAGCACTCTCCCCCGCACCCCCTTACGAAGAGGCTACGAGATAGGGGTATGCGAGGGAGGCGGCTTCTCTAAGAGAAGCCCCT